>DNGN01000219.1 GCA_003486225.1 Chloroflexota bacterium | reverse complement strand
GAAGTTGCCCTGCCCGTCCACCAATGGGTACCTCATCGAAAAATCCTGCACCATGCGGGCCATGGCATCATAGACCGCAGCATCGCTGTGCGGATGATATTTACCCAGCACCTCTCCCACCACACGGGCAGATTTTTTGTAGCTGGTGTTCGGGCGCAGTCCCATATCATACATGGCATACAAAATGCGGCGGTGAACCGGTTTCAGGCCATCTCGCGCATCCGGCAGAGCGCGCGAAACAATCACGCTCATTGCGTAATCTAGATATGCCTGCTGCATCTCTTCATCAATGTCTATCTTGCGAACCAGACCGATTTCCATTCAAAAACTCCTACTTGTCCTATTTAGAACATATGGTCTATTAATAGTATTTTACGATTAATTTGTGCTTTCGTCAAAGGATGTTTTCATCCATACTCTCAGGCGTTGCCCAACCCTATTACACAATAGAAGCATGCCATCCAGAAAGGTGATTATAACAAAATTGGGAGTTGTTGTGCTATAAAATTTGCCAATAGAAATATAGCATCTTTTTAAAAAGCATGAACCTGAAACTGCCTTAAAATATTTTTTGGGGCGCACTTAAACCAACCAGAAATCAGAACCAGCCCCCCAGGAAGCACCAGTCAGCTCTGCAAGAAAAAACGCCCCTGACAATTGAGTCAGGGGCGTTTTCGATCATCAGTCTCTGGCTATGGTTTAGTCACCAGCTGCTTCAACCTCTTCGGTGTCAGATTCTAACTGAATATCGTCCTCGAGTTCAGCAATTGCTTCAACATCACGGGCGAGCTTGGCTAAAGCCAAAGCTTCCTCAGCAGCAATTTCTGCCATATGTTCCACATGTACATTGTAGCCTGTTCCAGCAGGGATCAGCTTACCCAGGATGACATTTTCTTTCAGGCCCAACAAGTGATCTTCTGTTCCGGCAATTGCAGCCCCTGCCAAAACCTTGATGGTGTGCTGGAAGGAGGCCGCCGAAAGGAACGAATCCGTGTTCAGGGAGGCTTTGGTAATTCCCAGCAGCTCATCCATATAACGGGCGGGCTGTTTACCTTCTTGAAGCAACTGCCTGTTGATCTCCATCATCTCCAGGCGGTTGATGTAATCGCCGGGAAGCAGTTCCGTATCGCCAGGGCTGGTTACGATAACTTTTGACATCATCTTGCGGATGATAACCTCAAAATGCTTATCGTGGATGTTCTGTCCCTGGGAGCGGTAAACTTTTTGCACCTCAGAAAGCAGGTAAATCTGGCAAGCCTCGCGACCCTGGATGCGTAAGATGGCATGCGGGTTGAGCGAACCTTCGGTAAGTGGCTCACCCGGAGAAACCTCATCACCCGTCTTGACGATCAGGCGTGTATTGGATGGGATTTCATATTGACGTTCATCGCGCAGCTCGTAAGATACAATTACTTTATCGCCTTCAATGCGGACGCGTCCAGCATTCTCTGCGACCAGTTTGGCCTCTTCATTGGTAGCCACTACACCGTCTTCTTTTACAGCATCGCCATCTTTGACCGTTACTTCCCAGCCTTTGCCAATCTGATATTCGTCACTGGTCATTTCGCTGTGAATGATATTCACCACGCGCATATCGCTGTACTTATCAGATAGCAAGACCTCAGCTTTTCCGGCAATCTCAGAAACCACCGCCTCACCTTTCGGGGCTTTACGGGCTTCAAAGAGTTCCTCCACACGGGGGAGACCNNGAGCTTACCAGTTTGCCACGTCCAAGATCCTGGCCGTAACACTGGACACAGATTCCCTGAGCGCTTTCGCAGGTCAGCGGGGAGCGGACATAGACCTCTTCCACCCCTGTATTGACGATCTTGCGCATCAAGTCTTTGTCTATGAGAACATTGCTGTCCACCACCACCTCACCTGTTTCAGGGTGAACAACGCGCTTGGCCAAAACTCGGCTGTAAATACGGGTCCCGAGGGTTTGTCCGGCAATATCATCTCTGGACCGGATCCAAATCCCATTTTCGGTACCACAGTCGTCTTCCATGGTAATCACGTCCTGGGCTACATCGACCAAACGGCGGGTCAGGTAACCGGCATCTGCAGTACGGAGTGCGGTGTCGGCAAGACCTTTGCGGGAGCCGTGGGTGGAAATGAAGTATTCCAGGGTATTGAGCCCTTCACGGAAGTTAGAGCGGATCGGCAGCGGGATGATTCGCCCGGATGGGTCAGCCATCATACCGCGCATGCCAGCCATCTGAGAGATCGTGCTGAAACCGCCTTTACCTGCTCCGGAGTTGGCCTGAATCGCCAGGTTGCTCAGCGGATCCATGGTATCTTTCACCGCTTCACCGATATCATCGGTGGCTTTCTGCCAAATTTTGATCACTTGGTCAGTTTTCTCCTGCACGGTGAGCAAGCCGCGGCGGAAGTTGCGTTCTACCACCTGCTCTGCATCCATGGCTGCCGAGACAATATCTTTCTTGCTTTCAGGAATGGTAATATCCGATACTGCTACCGTAATACCCGATCTGGTCGCGTATTGGAAACCAATATCCTTGATGCGGTCTGCCACCTCAGTGGTGACCTTCTCATTGGTCAATTCAAGCACTTCAGCAATCAAGTCCTTGACACCGCCCTTATCCAGGGTGTTGTTCATGAACTGCACCTCTGGAGATAGAATACGGTTAAAAAGCACTCGACCTACCGTGGTATCAATCAGGCGTGTTGTTTTCTCATCCAGACGGTTGCCGTCATCATCATACCAGGTATCAGCAATTACTCTGATCTTCGCATGCACATCCATCTGGTCTAGCTGGTATGCCATGCTGACTTCATCGAGATTGGCGAAGGTACGCCCATGGCCTTTATGCTCGTATGGGCTGCTCATGGTCAGGTAGTACACGCCCAATACCATATCCTTCGAAGGGCCGATGATTGGCTCTCCGTCGGCGGGTTTGAGCAAGTTGCGAGAGGAAAGCATCAATTCGCGGGCTTCAGTGACGGCTTTCTGGGATAATGGGACATGCACAGCCATCTGGTCGCCATCAAAGTCTGCGTTGAAAGCTGTAGTCACCAACGGGTGGAGTTGAATTGCGCTGCCCTCAATCAAGATCGGTTCAAATGCCTGAATACCCAGGCGGTGGAGGGTCGGTGCACGGTTGAGCAGTACAGGGCGCTCTTTGATCACCTCTTCCAGCACCTCCCAGACCTCAGGTCGGTTGCGTTCAATGAAGCGGCGTGCACCTTTCACGTTGGCAGCATAGTTATGCAGCACCAGGCGGGAGATAACGAACGGGCGGTAAAGTTCCAGCGCCATGGTTTTGGGCAAACCGCACTGATACAGTTTGAGCTGCGGACCCACTACAATCACGGAACGGCCGGAATAGTCCACACGCTTACCCAACAGGTTGCGGCGGAAACGGCCTTTCTTGCCTTTCAACAGATCGCTCAGCGACTTAAGTT
>DNGN01000350.1 GCA_003486225.1 Chloroflexota bacterium | reverse complement strand
TTTGGTGAGGCAGTTTTCAGCCGAGAAGTGCAGGTAGAAGAGATTACAGGTCGCCTGGCAGCAGACATGCAAGCGGTGGAGCTGGTGCTTGTACAGAATAAAGTGGCGGTGATGGTTGATCCAGACCTGAACTGCCTGGATGAATATAACCCTCTGATATTGGTGGATGCACGAATGCGCAAAAAGCCTCCAGAAAGGGATATACAGAGCGTACCTCTGGTTATCGGGCTGGGCCCAGGTTTCACCGCAGGAGAAAACTGCCATGCGGTCATCGAGACCATGCGCGGCCACCGCTTGGGACGTGTGATCTGGCAGGGAAGCGCGCTGCCGAATACTGGAATCCCGGATATGGTGGCTGGAAAATCTAGCGAGCGTGTGCTGCGGTCTCCTGTTGATGGTTTACTGCGTACGCGAGTTGAGATCGGTAGCCAGGTCAAAGCGGGTGAGATACTGGCATCGGTTGAGGNNGCAATTGCCGGCGGTGTTCTGGAAGCCATTTTCAGCCAGGAAGAAATCCGGAAGAAGCTATATGCGCCTGATTGATGCCATCCCGGTTAACCAGAGGTCCCGCATAGCATTTGTGGGGGCTGGTGGAAAAACGACAGCCATGTTCTTACTGGCCCGCCAGGCAGACGGACAGGGACTGCCGCTCATTTTGTGTGCTGCAACCACCCATTTGGCTGAGGAACAGTTAGCGCTGGCAGATAACCATTACATTCTGAGTAGCAGCCATGATCTCCTGGAGTTGGATCAGGTTGCGCTAAATGGCGTGGTCTTGCTAACGGGCAAGCTGGGAAAAGATGGCAGAACCCAGGGGCTGCCCCTGGATTTAATTACAGAAGTGGAGAAACTGGCGCTGTATCGTGGTGCAGCTTTACTGATTGAAGCCGATGGTGCCAAACGCAAGCCGCTAAAAGCCCCTGCCGATCACGAACCGGTGATCCCGGCCTGGGTAGAGCAGGTGGTGGTGGTAATGGGGATGAGTGGAGTGGGGTTGGAATTGAGCGAAGAAATCGTGCATCGGCCTGAGATTTTTGGTGGATTGGCTGGCTTGAAACAGGGTGACACGGTAGAGGTGGATGCTGTGGCCAAGGTGATGTTATCCGAAAGGGGTGGTCTCAAGGGAATCCCGCCTCAAGCGAAGCGTATCGCGCTGTTGAACCAGTGTGATACGGCTGAAAAGGCCGCCCAAGGAAAAAAGCTCAGCGCAACTTTAAAGTCGGGTTACGGGCAGGTGATCTTGTCCCGGTTGGAAAAACCATCAGCAGATGAAGTTATCGCGGTCCACCGCAGGGTAGCAGGGGTGATCCTTGCGGCGGGAGGCTCGGTGCGTATGGGCCAGCCCAAGCAATTGCTGCAATGGCAGGGGAAATCATTTATCCAGGCCGTGGCGCAAACCGTCCTGGACTCCGGGCTGCATCCTGTCATGGTCATCACTGGCGCTTTCCAGGACCAGGTCGAGAGCGAATTGAAGGGACTTCCGGTTAAGGTGGTGTTTAACCCGGAATGGGCTGAAGGACAGTCCAGCTCGGTCCGTAAGGCGGTGGAGAGCTTGTCTGCTGAGGCTGTGGACGTATATGGCGCAGTCTTCTTCCTGGTGGACCAGCCCCAAATTCCAGTGGCCTTGGTGCAGAGTCTGCTGGAGGCGTATAGTGTTTCCCTGAATCCGATTGTTGCACCAATGGTCAATGACCGCAGGGGCAACCCGGTTTTATTCGACCAGACAGCTTTTGCAGAACTGCGCCAATTGCGTGGAGATGCTGGTGGAAGGCAGGTATTTTCCCGCTTCCGGGTTCAATATGTGCCATGGTTGGATGACCACGTTGGACTGGATGTGGATACATTTGAAGATTATCAACGCTTATTGAGCGAAGGAGAGGGGTAAGTTGGTTCTCTGGTGCAAATTGCTTGCCATTTATGGCTGTTTGTGCTATGTTGGTATCAGTTAGTGTCAACATTAACCTGACGAAGTAGGAGTACGATTGTCAGCAAAAGAGAAGACCATCCTGATTGTGGATGATGAGCTTGAGGTTTCAGAATTATTTTCTGAAATGCTTACCCTGGTTGGATTTCAGGTGCGGTCAAGCCATCATTATCAACATGCGATCGAATCGATCAATACCTCTCCTCCTGATGGGATAGTTCTGGATGTGATGATGCCGGAAACATCAGGGTTGGAGGTCTTGAATTTTGTTCGCAAACACCCCATCTATCGGGATATCCCGGTGGTCATCGTTTCTTCGAAAGGTTTCCCTGTTGATATTGACAACGGGGTCAAGGCGGGGGCAAATATCTACCTTACAAAGCCAGTAAGCTTCCCCGATCTGACCCGAGCTGTACAGAATGCTCTTCAGGCCAGTAGATAAAATAGAGAATAAGGAATGTCTGTTATCCGTTCATTTATAGCGGTTGATTTGCCTAATACGCTCAACCAGTCATTAGTTCAAGCATCCCAACAACTGCAAGAGTTGTTGGTGGATTTGCCTGTGCGTTGGGTTCCAGTTGAGAATATCCACCTGACTCTCAAATTTCTAGGGGATGTATCTGAAAAGAATATTTCCATGATCCAATCGATTCTCTACACTGAGGCCGCCAACCATCATCAATTTGAGATCAGTGTGGGTGGGTTTGGCGTGTTTCCGAATCTTTCCCGTCCAAGAGTTCTGTGGGTGGGTGTTGAGGCCCCGGATGAGCTTATTAATCTACAGCGCCGCATAGACATGGAAACCGCACGTCTGGGATATACCCCGGACCAGCGGGAATTTAATCCTCATCTAACCTTTGGCCGGGTTTCCCGAAATGCCAGTTCAAAACAAGTACGCAAGATCAGCACGCAACTGCGCAACCACAGGATCAGCTTCTTAGGCGCAGCAAGGATAGAAGACGTATCACTTTTCCGCAGCGACCTTGGACCAGATGGGGCAGTTTATAGTAAAATTTATACAGCAAACTTATCAGATTAATTAATATGAGGTGAATTTGGACGGATTGGAAGTAGCACGTACAATTGTCGATGCTTTGGAAGAGAAGAAGGGGGAAGATATTTTGTTGATGGACCTTCAGGGGGTTGCCCCGTTTACAGATTATTTCGTGATTTGTACTGGTACCAGTAACAGGATGCTGAAAGCACTGGTGCATGCAGCCCTGGATGAAGTTCGAGAGAAGCATAAGCTAAAAACCCAGGTTGAAGGGACCGAGACGGATGGCTGGATTTTGGCAGATTTTGGGGATGTGGTTCTGCATATCTTTTCCCCGCTTCAGCGGGAATACTATGGTCTTGAGCAATTATGGAATGAGGGAAAAATCATCCTGCATTTGCAATAAATAAAAACAAGTTAATTGAGAAAAAATCGGGAGCAATGTATCGCTCCCGATTTTTTTCATGCCTATAACAAACTGGAATGAAGTTCCTGTCCGGATCTATTCAAAGATCCATTGGTCAACTGAGCGAGTCCAGCTAACGAGCTCTTCTGGTTTAAACCAGAGGGCTATCTCGTTTTTCGCATTCTCAATTGAGTCTGATGCATGGGTCAGGTTGCGGCCGATTTCCAGCCCAAAATCGTGGCGGACCGATCCGGGGGCGGCTTCGGTTGGGCGGGTAGAGCCCATGGTTTGGCGAACAGCTTCCACCGCGCGGTTGCCTTCCCAGACCATCGCCATTACCGGGGCGGAAGTGATATAGGCGATCAGGCCATCATAAAAGGCTTTTCCCTTATGAATGGCGTAGTGCTGTCCTGCGAATTCATCTGTCACTTGAATGAATTTGGCAGCGACCAATCGCAGACCGCGTTTTTCCAGCCGTGAGATGATCTCACCGATCAGACCGCGTTGGACGCCGTCTGGTTTTACAAATACTAAGGTTTGCTCCATTTGATTATGCCTCCACATGATTTAATTCCAACTGAAAATTATACCTGAGGAGTGCAAAATTTGGGGAAATAACCCGGAGAATAAAACACCCCCCAGAAAAATCCTGGGGGGTGTCCTGATTTTCAGGTATTCAGCGGAACGAAGGATTACCTGAGCAGTTCCTCTGCATTGGTATAGGCATCCAGGGCTTCCTGGAGGTTGTCGAGCCGTAAATAGGCATCACCGAGCAGCTGCCAAAGTTCTACGTTGACTGGATATCTGCGGAGGGCATCGCTAATTTCTTCAATCACTTCGTTGACCAGTCGCCCTTTTTTCACTAATGTGTTGAAACCGGTCAAGGCTTCATCCAACCGGCCTTTGTCGGCGGCAGCTCTTGCGCTCTCGAAGATACTCTGATGCGGATCTGCTGCCACAGGTGTTGTTTCGGTGCCTTCTTCCTCGATCGCAGCTTCAGCCTGGCTACCAGGTTCTGTCTGGGATTCAGGCTGCCATTCTTCGGCTTGTGTTGCCAGGATGTCTTCTTGGAGCATTTCTTCGTCAGGGAAGGGTTCTTCTTCCAACTGCATGTCTTCAACAGTGTGACTGGTCTCAGGCTCACTTTCCTTAATTGCATCCCTCTCAGGCTGCGGCTCTTGCCCCATTTGATCGCTGGATTCTTCCTGCCAATCTAATTCAAAGTCCTGCATCTCTTCAGTGGAATCTTCCAGGCTGGAGAGTAAGGTGCCGGTTGTCATGTCCCCAGGTAGCTGTTCTTCGGTAAATTCCGAGCCGACCGCAGACAACCAGGCAGCAGTTTCATCCCCAGGCTGATCTTCAAGGTCTTCCGGGGATAATTCCTCCATCGAGGTGGCTGCAGCCTCTTCAGACGCTTGCTCACCAATCTCCCGGAGCCAGTCTGTGTCGAAATCGTCTTTTTCCTCGAGAACAGGCTGGAAATCCTCTTCCACCGCTTCACCTTCGGTTGGGGAGGGGGCTTCAGTTTCAGTATCCAGTCCAGAGAGCCAATCAGGTGCTGCTTCATCCGCTTGCTCGTCCAGGGAAGCCATCCAATCCTCGGTTTCCTCTGCCTGTTCGGCAGGTTCGGGTTCCTGCTCAGGGGTGAC
>DNGN01000235.1 GCA_003486225.1 Chloroflexota bacterium | reverse complement strand
GTTACGGTGGGGCGCACGATATCCACTTGTGGAAGAGCATCTTGCAGGGTTACAAAATTCCTTACATCCTGTCTTGTGGCAGCTCTGCGCTCCCCAGTCTCAAGGTCTACAACATTGACCGGGGTTCCAGCTCCCATAAAGGAAGCGCGTGCCTGGAAGTCGATCCGCTGGGTACGCTCTCGATTGTATAAGGCAAGATCCTGCGGCAGGCGTTCAAGGGCTGGTTGGATGAATTCTTCAGGAATGCGCACCATATTCGTTTCTTCCTCAACTAAAAAACCAGCGGCTTTTAAGCGCGCCAGNNGATCTTTTCAGAATCTTGTTTCCATTTCATATATGTTATCCGTTGATTTGCGTTAGGTATCGGTTGTGTTTCCGGTAGCAGATGTACTCAAATTTTTGGCTGGGCCGGTGTCTCCCCAGCGATAGGACAATTTATGCATTTTCAGGATGAGGAAGGATTGGGTGCGCTCTATGCCTGGAATTTTTTGGAGCTTGGTATTAAGGAAAGATACAAAGTGGTTCCGATCCTGGCAGAAAACTTCTGCAAATAGGTCAAATTCGCCTGCGGCCTGAAAAAGGTACGAGACTTCCGGTAGTTTTGCGACAGCATCAGCAACCTCTTGGGTCATGTCTGCCTGGACGTTAATACCAATCAGCACACCTTCGTTCAACCCCAGGGCATGTGGTTCGACGATGGCCACAACCTGCATTAATCCGCTATCTGAGAGATTTTTTACTCTCCTTCGCACAGCACCTTCGGAAATATTCAGGCTTTCGGCTATCTGGGTAAATGGCGCTCTTCCGTCGTATTGCAAATAAGAAATAATCGCCAGGTCAATTTCATCTAACATGCTTTAATTCTAGCGAATTTCGTAATAAAGTCAATAGATAATGTTATTTTTCGTTAAAATGATATAATATTATTACGAAATACATCTAATAAACTAGAAGAAATTACGAAAAGGGGTTTGGGATGAGTAATCCGGGGCGTTTTCCTTCGCAGGCACAGGTAGTGATCATCGGTGGTGGAATTATTGGTACCAGCATTGCTTATCATCTCGCGAAGCTAGGTTGGAAGGATGTCATTTTGTTGGAAAAAAAACAGCTGACCGCCGGTACAACCTGGCACGCGGCAGGCCTGATCGCAACAGCGGGCTTTGGGTCTGAGACCTCGATCAATATGGCGAAATATACCCGCACGCTCTACCAAAATTTGGAAAAAGAAACCGGTCAGGCTACAGGTTTTAAGCCTATTGGATTGCTTCAGGTGGTTACCAACAAGGAAAGCCTGGAAGATCGCCGCCGCAACCAGGATTATGCCAGAAGCCACGGCATCGAGATCGTTGAAATGACCCCAGCAGAGGTAGAAAAGATGTGGCCGCTGCTTTACACAGATGATCTGATCGCTGGATTTTTGAATCCCGGTGACGGCCGCATCAATCCAATTGATGTCACCATGGCACTGGCCAAGGGTGCTAAAAATGGCGGGATCCGCATCTTCGAAGATACTGCTGTTACCGCCATCCTTACCAAGAATAACCAGATTGCTGGTGTCGTGACAGATCGAGGGGAAGTGCGAGCGGAGATTGTGGTCAATGCTGCCGGGATGTGGGGCAGAGAAGTTGGAAAGATGGTTGGGGTGGATGTCCCCCTGCATGCGGCAGAACATTATTACCTGATCACCGAACCTATTGAGGGGATCCATTCCGAACTACCTGTGATCGAAGACCCACAGGCTTACAGCTACCTGCGCGAGGAACACGGCGGCCTGATGATCGGTCTGTTCGAACCAGTGGCCGCCCCCTGGGGCATGAAAGGCTATCCCAAAGATTTTTCTTTTGGGGAGATCAAGCCCGATTGGGATAGGATGATGCCCTACCTGGAAACTGCCATGGAACGTGTCCCGATCAGTAAAGAGGCCGGGGTTCACAAATTCTTCTGCGGGCCTGAAAGCTTTACTCCTGACCTTTCCCCGATCATGGGCGAGGCACCGGGTATGAAAAATTTCTTCGTTTGCGCCGGGTTAAATTCGTTGGGTATCTTATTGGGTGGTGGCGCTGGACAGATCATGGCCCAGTGGATCGTTGATGGATATCCACCTGTGGATGTGGGAGAGATTTCCATTGAGCGCATGCTGCCATTCCAAAACACACCGAAATACTTATACGACCGAACGGTTGAAATGCTGGGAGTCATGTACGAGATCGGATTCCCAAACCGGCAGCTCAAATCCGCTCGTAATGTGCGCCAATCCATCCTGCACGACCGACTGGCAAAAGCTGGTGCATATTTTGGTTCTTCTAAGGGTTGGGAATACCCGGACTGGTTTGCCCCCAGTGGGGTTGAACCAAAAGTGGAATATTCTTTCGGCCGGCAGAATTGGTTCGAATACCATGCGGCGGAGCATCGGGCCTGTCGTGAAAATGTGGTTCTGATGGATCTATCCCTGATGACCAAATACCTGGTTCANNGGAGATGTAACGGTCACGCGCTTGGCGGAAGACCAGTTCCTGATCATCAGTTCCGATGCCACCTATAATCAGACCCGCAACTGGTTGAAGAAACATATTCCTCCGGAAGCACATGCATTCATCACCGATGTGACCTCTGGATATGCCCATTTGAACATCCAAGGTCCCAATTCTCGCAAGTTGCTCAGCAGGCTGACACATGCAGATTTGTCCAATGAGGCGTTTCCCTATCTGGCAGCCCAGGAAATCGATCTGCATTACGCCAAGGTTTTNNAGCGTTTATGACAAGATCATTGAGGCTGGGGAAGATCTGGGGCTTAAACACGCCGGGATCCAGACCCTGTACAGTCTGCGTTCAGAAAAAGCCTATCGGGACTATGGATATGACATTGATTCTCTGGATACACCCCTGGAAGCCGGACTGGGTGCTTTTGTAAAACTGAACAAACCAGGTGGTTTCATCGGGCGTGATGCAGTGCTGCGGCAAAAAGAAGGCGGGCTTCTTAAACGCAGGCATGTGCAGTTCCTGGTTAAAGATCCAAAACCTCTTCTGCACCATAACGAGATTGTCTTCAGGAATGGGCAGATTGTCGGGGATATCAGCGCGGGCGCTTACGGTCACACCCTCGGCGGCGCGGTTGGGCTTGGATTTGTTTCCTGCCAAGAAGGTGTCACCAAAGATTACCTCAGCGCAGGAAATTGGGAAATCCAAATCGCAGGAGTGAAATACCCTGCAATTGCTTCCCTAAAGCCTCTTTACGATCCCCAAAATAAAAGAATAAAGATGTGATAGGCGCGAAGTTATTCCTCTGTGGGAAAAAATACGACCTGGCATAAATCAGAGTTCGGAGTGTTTTCCATCTGTAATGCCCGGGTTTGGTTTGTGGTTGCGTGGTTCGGGTACGAAAACAACCAGGATCAAAAATGCNNGCTGGTCCTGTAAAGGTCTTGAAAACCCCCATATAGGTCGGCCGGTCCTGCGAATGGCTGAATTCCATGACCATATTCATATCCGCGATAATCGCCCCGGATTGGGCGATCCCAACCAGCCCGAATATCACGTACAAGCTGAGGAGAGAATTCGAAATCAGAGCCAGGGCCAGGGAGGCGATAAACAATACATCGCTCGAGGCAAATACGAACTTATTTCCAATCCGATCTCCGATTACACCAAAAACCGCATATCCCACCAAGCTGCCAACCAGCAGAACCATGGTAAAGGTGGCGGCGGTGGATTCCGGCAAGTTAAATTTTTGGATGCCGTAGACGGCAAAGAGACCGAAAGCCATATAGCCCAGGAAAGCCAGAAAGCGGCTGATCAGGAAATTTCGAAAAGGGGTATCTCGTGATAAGATCTGCCGAACCTTCTGCCACTTCTTTCC
>DNGN01000337.1 GCA_003486225.1 Chloroflexota bacterium | reverse complement strand
AAGCCCCTTGGCAATGACTTGACGGAATATCCCAGCATTGATGAAATCAGCAACCCGCACGTCTTTCGCTTATCGCCTTTCAGGGAGATGGGGCAGGCGCCAGGGGTTGCCAAACGTTTTGGCTCCTTGCCCACGCTGCAAAAGAGTTTGACAGAGTTACAAGAGCGAATTTACAGCTAGTGTATTATCAACTTCTATAATTTGCGTATTACAAGTTATAGAAGTATAATGTACACAATTAATAGCCAGTATTGCCCCCTACCTTCCCCGAAAAAGCGGAGATTATGGCCCGTTCCAACGAAAGATATTCCCAATCGCAAGGCATGCAATTGCTTGAAACTGCGGTCCAAAAGCTGGGACCGATCTTTACGATTGAGCAATTGATTCCCCTAGCAAAGGAACAAGGCATTTCTCGCAAGCAACTGACCTGGTTGATGAGCACGCTGGCATCATCGGGACGGATCGAGATCCTCAAGCGGGGCACCTATGCAGTGAAAAGCCCCCTGTTTGCGGGGGAAATCTCTCCCTTTGCGATAGCGGTTGCTTTGGTTCAGCCGATGGCAATCAGTCATTGGTCGGCGCTGGCTGAGCATGGATTTACCACCCAAATGCCAGTCATGGTGCAGGCATCCACCACGCGCAATGTGATCACGCCCGAAATGCGCAGTGGAGAGGCATACCGTCCGCGCGGGCGGGCAGTTTGGCAGGCGCTGGGAACGGAATTCGAGTTTATCCGTGTGCAGGAAAAGCACTTCTTCGGGCATAAGCAGATCTGGGCCAATACCTGGCAGCAAGTTGCAATTACCAATCCCGAGCGAACCGTGCTGGACTTGATCGCCCGGCCGGATGTGTTCGGAGGCACGCGTGCGGCGCTGGAGATTTTCGGGGAGGCGCTCCCTAAGATTCGGGTTAATGGTTTGGTGGAATATGCGCTGCGGTACAATGTGGGAGCCGTCATAAAGCGTCTGGGATGGGCGCTGGAACAATTCGAAATCCCTGAAGGGGATACACAACCCCTGCGTAATTTTGCCGTGAAGACCTATTACCGCCTCGACCCAAGCCTGCCGCCCGGCGACCAGTACAATTCGCGCTGGCACATCATCGAAAACTTGAGGAGCGCCTGAGATGGCTGATGTCACCCAAATGTTGCGGGCGCAAGCGAAGGAAAGGGCTGTCCGGCTGGACATCGTTGAAAAGGATTACGCCCTGAGCTATTTGCTGGCCGCCATCGCAGAGACACCCTACCTGGGAGATAGAATTGCGCTCAAAGGCGGCACCGCCATCAAGAAACTCTATTTCGCAGATTATCGCTTTTCTGAAGACCTCGATTATTCCACATTAACTTTGGGGCCACTGAGCAATGTGGCTGCCAAGATAGACACGGTGACTCAGAAGATGCGTGACATGCTCTTTGAGCGGGGGCCGTTCGAAGTCCAGCATGAAGCGCTGACTTTGAAACAGCCGCATCCAGGTGAGCAGGTCGGGTATCTGGTGCGGGTCCAGTTTCCGGGACAACGCCAGGCCTTGTGCCGTCTGAAAGTGGAAATCACGGTTGATGAACCTATCCTGTTACCGGTTGAGAGCTTGCCAGTGCTGCATGGCTTCGACGAGGCTTTGGATGTCGAAATCCGCAGCTATGCGCTGGCGGAAATTGTGGCCGAGAAACTACGGGCGCTGCTGCAAAGCCAGGCGCGCCTGAGCGAGCGCGGATGGGGAGCCAGCCGTGTTTGCCGGGATTATTATGATCTCTGGTCGGTTTTGCGCCGAGGAGAGCGTTTTGATGAAGACATGCCTTCCCTGGTAGCGGAAAAATGCCGGGTTCGTGAAGTTTCATTTGAAAGCCCGCACGACTTTTTAGCCCCCGAACTTATGAACGTGGCGCGGCAGGAGTGGAAACAACAATTGCTGCCCTTTGTGCCGGATGCGCCGCCGGTGGAACAAATCTTATCGGATGTGGAAGCCTTTATTCTGTCTTTGATGGGTACATAAACACACAACCCGGCAAGAATTATTTCAGGGCGCTGGGCAAAAAACATCATCCCAACTGAATTTTCAAAAAAGATCAGAGCGTTTTTCTTATACTCAGAAAGCATCCACCTGAAAACAGAAGAATGAATGTAAAATTCGAACCAACCTTGATAGAGATAAAAGATACTTATAGAAGAGCAATACAAAAAACGCCTGCAAAAACAGGCGTTTTTTGTCAATCAAATTAGACAATTCGGATATTAATTAATAAGAAAAGCCCCTTGGCAATGACCTACTCTCCCAGGCCGTCGCCAGCCAAGTACCATCGGCGCTGATGTGCTTAACTTCCGGGTTCGGGATGTTACCGGGTGTACCCACANNAGTATCAAGTTCTCCGCACCACGGGATTGAGCCCTCGACCATTAGTACAGCTTAGCTCAACACATTACTGTGCTTACACATGCTGCCTATATAGCAGGTGGTCTACCTGCGGTCTTACTCCGTTAACCGGAATACAGGGATCTAATCTTGAGGCGAGTTTCCCACTTAGATGCTTTCAGCGGTTATCTCTGCCCGACGTAGCTACCCAGCGATGCTCCTGGCGGAACAACTGGCACACCAGAGGTCAGTCCACTCCGGTCCTCTCGTACTAGGAGCAGCTCCTCTCAAATCCCTTACGCCCACAGAGGATAGAGACCGACCTGTCTCACGACGGTCTGAACCCAGCTCGCGTACC
>DNGN01000334.1 GCA_003486225.1 Chloroflexota bacterium | reverse complement strand
GTTTCATCCCCAATCTTGATCGCATCCGCCCCGCGCTCATCGATGGCTCTATCAACGGCATCCCTGACCTGTCCCTCATTTGCATTCATGGGGAATTCGACGGACCCGCCGTAATCCTTTGTGGGATCGGCGGTTGGCATCAAGAATTTTGACTTTAGAGAGGGCTTCTCCTGTAAGTAGGACCCCGGCACACCAACAGCAACGGCTTGCAGGATGCGCGGTCCTGGGATTTCACCCTTCGCAATCCGCTCCTTTAGGGCTCTGTTTTCACGCAGGTCTGCCTCCCACGCGTCTCTGACGTGGGTGATACCATGGGCGAGGCATTCGGCCATATTCTTGGCTTTTTGTTGCTCCCGGTATTTCTTTGATTGCCGCATATCGGACAGACCAAAAACCATCGTAGTAGCTCCAGCCATCGTCATGTGGAAGTGGGTGTTGTACAGGCTGGGAAGCACGGTCTTACCCTTCAGGTCAATCGTAAAGTCGGCTGGGATTCGTGACTCACCTGCAAATCCCGGCATGGACGCGATCACCCCATCCTGCAAAATGACACTCGTTCCCGCGTTGAAGTAGCGGCCATTGATCACATCCAGGATGTGTCCGTTTTTCAGTTCCACCCGGGCTTGCTTGCCCGGCTCGCATTGCTTGACAAAATTGGTTTTAGAATTCTCTATCATGATCTTGTTTCCTTTCTATCAGGCAGGTATAAGTGCTTTTGCGATTTCACCAAAGCGGTTGATGTAGGTGGAAACATGTGCTTCATCAGGGTAAGTTATTAATTTGGCATGGGGTAATTTAGTCGCCATTCGTTGCACAAGTCCCACAGGAACATTCCTATCCTGCTCTCCATGAAACATAGTCAACGGGATTTGTATTTCTGCCGGGTCAAAATCCCACTCCCGTACATACAGGCGCATATCCCACACCGGACCTTTGCTGCCCTGTTTCATAACCTCTTTCATTACCTGCTGGGTAACAGCTATATAGGCAGGTGTTATCACTGCATGATCTGCAGCCGGCAAAATTTTATTTGATGGTGCCGAGTCTTGTTCATTACCGCCTTTGGGTGGCTGGCTCATCAATTTGATCATCATTCTTAGCATGACGGACAAAAGGATTGGAGCATAAATTGCTAATTGCCACTGCAAACTCATTGGAAAACCAATATTTCTCAACGTTTCGGAATTTATCCGCCATGCACCAGAAGCGATCACCGCGGAGTGCAACCTTTCCGGGATCTTAGCCGCACAAGCTGCCGCATATCCACTTCCGCCGGAAACGCCCAGCACGGAAAATTTCTTTAACTCAATCGTATTAGCGAGAAATTCGACATCTTTCGGCCAGTCAGAGAATCCCCTCTGGGGCTGGAAGTCGGATTGCCCTATTCCCGGTCGATCCGGACAAATAACACGTAATCCAAGCTGGCAAAAGGACTCATCTCCGATCGATAGCGGCTCCAGGCGAGAAGAAGGCGCGGCATGAAAATAGAGTACGGGGTAGCCGTCTGGTTTGCCGAACTCGGCATAGGCTAGTTTTCGACCATCTGGCAGGGTTAATAAATTATTGGTTTTCATGAAGCTCCTTTGCTAATGCTGTGCTTTGCTGCTTTAAATATAGACACGCATGGCAGTTTTGTCGCCATGCAATAGAGTAATCTTCAGCAAGTCGCTTTAGATTTGGGTATTACTCAAAGGTAGTATGTGAATTAGGGTTTTTGAAAATTTGAGTTATGTAACTCTGATGGAGCGTTTTTTGCGACCGAAGAGTCTCCCACTCTGTGCCGAGATGCTTCGCTATGCTCAGCATGACATTGGTATGTGGATGAGTGATTGGGGAAATTAGAGCAGGTTCAATTCGCGGGCACGCGCAATCGCCTGTGTACGGCTGCGAACCCCCAGCTTGCCGTAGATGTTGCTGGTGTGTTTCTTGATCGTGTTTAGGGTGACCACCAGTTCGCTGGCGATCTCCGGGTTGGAATACCCTTTGCCGATCAGGTGTATGATCTCCAATTCGCGCGATGTGAGCGCGTCAGGCAGCATTCCCGGCTGGGGTTGCGAGGATTCCCAAAAAGCGGAATGGCAGGCATCCAGCAGGGAATTCAGGTATGGGCGGAATGCTTGAGGCGTGTCATGGTCGTTTTTCTGGTCGCGCAGCAACGGCTCGATCCCCGGACCGGCATCCAGCCAGCGCCAGATGTAGCCTTCAGCTGCGCCCAACGCTAGTGCTTCGCGTATTGCAGAACGGGCAAGCATACGATCTCCCAACGCGTCCAGGATTAGTGCTCGCAATGCCAGCAAGCGGATCAATTCCCCGTTACTGTGCGCGGCGCGAGCGTGGCGGATGGACTCGTCCAATGCTGTGAGCGCTTCCTCATAGCGTTCCTCGGCACACAGCAGGCGAGGGAACAGTGACCTCCACCAGAGCAGCAGGTTGGCGTGCTGCGTAGCCAGGCTTTTCTCTTTCAGGGTGTGCAGCTTCTCACGTGCGGCATCCAGTTCGCCTGCTTTGAGGCAAACCGGAATCCATTGCCCGTTGAGTTCACCGATCAGGTAGGGTTCATCCATGGCATTTACGATCCGCGTTGTGTCGTGAAATATATCCATTGCAGCGTTCAGGTCACCATGTGCTGCAGCTAAGTGCGCACTGAGGTAGCGGCCTGAACGCACCGCTTCGCTGAACCCGCCTGGACGCGCGATACGCAGCCCATCTCTCAGATGCACTTCAGCTCCGTCAAGGTGACCTTGTTCCAGCTTGACCCTGGCCATGGCGATATGCAGCCACCCGGTGGCAGGGAAATCCCCATGACCTTCACGTGCTGCGCGATCGATGGAAGAAAGACAGAGTCCATCAGCTTCGTTCAGTCGCCCCTGGACCAGCATGTACATGACCTGCCCATAGGTACACCCATATGCGCCAATCAGGTTGCCCTCAGCTTGCGACAAAGCAATGCCGCGCTCATAAGCCTGGATAGCCCCCTCGAAATCACCTGCTCCGGCGCGCGCCGCGGCCAACATATTCCACACTGTACCGACACCTTCCACCATATCCTGAGGCATCAGACGAGTAGCTTCCTCAACGTGAGCCACGGAACTGGCATGGTCGCCCTGATCGCGTGCCAGCACAGAACGCATCATCGCCAATTGCGCAGCGATCTGACCCTGCTGCACACTGCTCAAAGATCCCTCATCTACCAGCCGATTGTAGGCATTATCCGCCCGTTCCAGGTGCAGACTGATTTCCGAATTTTGCCAACTGAGGAAAAGCGCCCAGCAGTGTGCAAGAGCCAGAGAAGGATCTTCCGCCTTCATTTCATCTGGCAGAGCCTCCAACCAGCGCAACACGGTTGCCACCTCGCCTCTATGCAGAAATGACATCCAATGCTTGAGGAACATTCCCCTGGCCTGGAGCATGTTGCCAGAGTGCAGCGCATGATCCACAGCTTCGCCGGGATGTCCCTCTCTCTCGAACCATGCCGCCGCTTTTAAATGGAGTATCTCTATCTCGCCGGGATGATCCTGTTCCAGCAATGCATAAAGGACTTCGGCGAACAGATGATGGTAGCGAAACCAGCGTCCATGAGTGTCGAGGGGAATAAGAAAAAGGTTGCTCTTCCGGATTTCGTCCAGCATCTGGCCACTGGCTGGATCACCCGTGACTACCTGACATAACTTATCACAGAACCTTTCCAGGATTGACGTGCGTAACATGAACCCGCGCTGTGCATCCGGCAGCCTGACCAGGACTTCCTCGATAAGGTAATCCAAAACGAACTGGTGTCCCCCTGTGAACTCCTCAATAAAAGTATCGTAAGAGGATTGTCCTTTCAGGGACAGGGCTGCCAATTGCAGACCAACCACCCAACTTTCGGTATGTGAATTCAAGGCTTCGATCTGCTCGAACCTTAGGTTCAAGTCCAACTTTTCGTTCAGCAGGATCGCGGTTTCTTCTATGGAGAACTGGAGATCTTCAGCCCTGATCTCGATCAACTGGCTATGTGCCCGAAGGCGTGCCAACGATATCGAGGGATCGACGCGGGTGCTTAATATGATGTGGAGATTGGGGGGCTGGTGTTCCAGAAGATAGCTCAAACCTGCATGGACCTGTTCTGCCTCGATGAGGTGATAATCATCCAGAACCACGATCAAAGCGTGGGGGAGTTGGGAGATCTCATTGATGAGGTTGATAGCCACCAGTTCGTTGCTGCGTAGTTGGGGCGTACTGATGATCTGACGCGCTTCTACTCCAATCTCCTGGTGGATGGCTTGAATGGCAGCGATAAGATACGTCCAGAACCTGACCGGGTCGTTGTCACCCTGATCAAGGGAAAGCCACGCTGCGGGTTGGCCTCTCTCGGAAAGCCAGCCTGCCACCAGGGTGGATTTCCCGAATC
>DNGN01000097.1 GCA_003486225.1 Chloroflexota bacterium | reverse complement strand
CGTGCCCAGATCGTGGAACAGGTCATTCGCCCCACGCTTGACCAGGGCGGGATTGTATTGTGTGACCGATATGCCGATTCCACCCTGGCTTACCAGGGATACGGCCACCAAACGGACCTGAGAGAGCTGGCTCAGATCGTCCATTTTGCCACCGGTGGGCTGGTGCCCGACCTGACCCTCTTACTGGACGTGGATATTGAGATCGGGCTTAAACGCCGTTCCAGGGATCAGGAGAGCTGGAACCGGCTGGATGCCAAGGAGCAAGCCTTCCACCAGCGCGTGCGGGCTGGTTACCTGGAGATGGCACAGGCTCAGCCAAACCGCTGGGTGGTAGTAGATGCCGCACTCCCACTGGAACAGGTGCAGCAAACCCTGATCCAAGTAGTTCTGGACCGTTTGGCCAGCAGAAAATTCCCCCAAACCTGAACTCCCCAATTACTGTTTGTCATATAAAATTCAGATAAGATGCAATATGATCCCCGGTTTTTATTTTGATTTGGGCCATATGTTGTATTCGCAGTTTCGGCTATCAACAGGAGGAACACATGATCCGTTCAATCTATTTTTCTCCCACGGGAAAGATGCGCACCGATATTCATCAAGGGGAATTTGCCCTGCTGCTTGGTGAGGAAGGTGGTGTTTTATGGGTGGATATCTTTGGTGATGAGAAGGAAAAATATAAACAGCTGCTTGAAACGATTTTTAACTTCCATCCATTTGCTGTGGATGATGCCCTTGAGCAAACCCATATCCCCAAAGTTGATGACTGGGGCAAGTATCTCTACCTGGTGCTGTATGAATTGGGCATCCATCCTGGGAGCCCGGACCTGGTCTCGGAGCGTGAATTGGATGTGTTTTTTGGGACTGGGTATATCATCACCCACCGCCAGAAACCAGTTGAGGCATTGGAGCGCGTCTGGGAGTCTTGCCAGCGTGATCCTCGCTACCTTAAGCGCGGGACCCATTACCTGCTGTACCAGATTGCTGCAGCACTGGTCGACGGGCACATGCCCGTCATCGATCAGATTGAAGTCCTGATTAACGAGCTGGAGGACCAGATCCTAAAGATTCCACGGGAAGATATCCTGGAGCACATTTTCAGCCTGAAACGGGCTTTGCTGCGCCTGCGGCGCATGATGGTACCGCAGCGCGAGGTCTTCAGCAAGCTGTACCATGATGAATACCTGTCTCTTGACAAAGACCAGCGCTATTTGTTCCGCAATATCTACGACCATTACGTGCGGCTGAACGACCTGGCGGAAAGCCTGCGGGAGCTGGTGGTCAGTTCGCTGGAAATCCACCTCTCAGCGACCAACAACCGCATGAACCAGGTAGTTAAGCGGCTGACGACGATCACGACCATGTTCATGCCGATCACCTTTGTGACCAGCTTTTTTGGGATGAATTTTTTCCAGAAGGAGGTGGCCCTCAATGTGTGGACCGGCTGGCTGGGGCTGGGAGTCTCGCTGTTATTCATTCTCGCAATACCGGCAGTGATGTATTTATGGATGCGCCGACAGGACTGGATGTAGCCAGGAGAATTGCCCACAGGGCTTTATCGTACTTTCCAGTATTTGTAAATTATCATGTTTAATATAGAATCGGAGTGAATCTTTACCCAAACCGAGTACAGGAGGTCCATATGTTTAGCAGATTAGCCAATAGCTGGGATCTGGTCAAGGCCAGTGCCCGCGTTTTGCAGCAGGATAAAGAACTGCTGGTCTTTCCAATCATCTCGACGATCGGGGTGGTACTGGTGACGGCTGGATTTATTTTCCCGTTTATGTTCGGCAGCCTGTTTGATTCAATCATCTCTGACCGCTTCCAGGTTGCTGGCTTTTTGATCATGCTGGCCTATTACGTCGTGCAGTATACGATCATTTTCTTTGCCAATACAGCGCTGGTGGGTGCGGCGATGATCCGCCTGAAAGGGGGGGACCCGACGGTGCGCGACGGAATCGATATCGCCATGAAGAATTTCAGCAGCATCCTTGGGTATGCCCTGATTGCCGCCACGGTGGGCGTGATCCTGCGTTCGATCAGCGAGCGCAGTAATAGCCTCGGTCGCTTCGTTACTTCCCTGCTCGGCACGGCCTGGAACATTGCCACTTACCTGGTGGCGCCTGTGCTGGCTGTGGAAGGGATCGGCCCATTGGAGGCCATCAAGCGCTCGACNNGCCATCACCGCCCTGCTGATCATCGGCATTATCCTGACTGGTGGCGCAGCGGTTTACGGGGTGGTGGCTCTCGACCTGGGTGTCATCCCGATCGTGCTGGTGGCCGGGGTGGTGCTCTTGCTGGTAGTGCTGGTGGGACTGGTTTCCTCGACTCTCAACAGCATCTACACCGCCGCGATTTACCAGTATGCCACCACCGGGCAGGCTGGTGAGTTCTTTGAAAGCCAGCTGGTGGAGAATGCTTTCCGCCGGAAGTAATACCCAGGATTAAAATCTGCAGGGAGCCGGTAGGCTCCCTGTTTTTTTATTCAGGTTGAGCCATCGCGGTTGATCCTATCAGATCAACTTGTGGCTCAAATAGCAGGCAGTATGGGTCAGCTAGTCATCCCCAAAATCGCCCAAACCGCCATCTCCCAGGTCGGGCAGGTCCCGTTCGATCTGTTCCGGGCTGTGCCCTTTTTCTAGGCGGCCGACCACTTCGTTGAACTCCGGCCCGGGGTCTTCGCCCAGCTCAGTGCTCATCTGCTTCATCAGCTTGGCCATCGCCCGCGGGTCATCTTCGATACCGGCCAGCTGGCTCGGGTCTGCCAGTGAATCCAGCCGGCTTTCTTCCGAACGTGCAAAGCGCACCCGTCCCAAGCGGCGCGAGACGTTCTGGCTGGCGCAGTGCGGGCAGGCGATCACGGCCTGGCCATATTCCTGGTAGGTCAGGAAGACAATGAAGCGTTTTTGGCAGTCTTGGCAGGTGTAAGGGTAATCCGGCATGACTTAATTTAACCATAAACCTGGTCAATTGGCTACCATCCCTGCGGTGCTAAAAGAGGCGCAAGCAAATTTTGCCTCAGGTCTTTCTATTCAGGGTGATGCTGATATAATATCTCCCAGCTTACGCAGGAGAAAAGTGTGCCTGATACCAATGTAAAAGCCCAACACCCACTGCTGATCGTCATCTCGGGCCCTTCCGGGGTTGGAAAAGATTCTGTCATTAAACGGTTGAGGGAAAAAGATCCCTCGCTGGCCTTTGTGGTCACTGCCGCCTCGCGCGATCCGCGCCCGGGTGAGGTGCATGGCGTGGATTATTATTTTTTTCCACCTGATGAGTTCAGGCAGCGGATTGAATCCGGCGAATTTCTCGAAAACGCCGTAGTTTATGGAGAACTCAAAGGGATCCTGAAGAAAGAGGTCAAGAAGTGGATGGATACCGGGCGGGATGTTGTTTTGCGGGTTGATGTGCAGGGAGCTGCCACCATCCGCCAAAAGGCCCCCCAAGCGTTGATGATCTTCCTGACACCGGAAAATGACCAGGAGCT
>DNGN01000139.1 GCA_003486225.1 Chloroflexota bacterium | reverse complement strand
AACCTCTTTAACCAGGACTTCTTCGATCGCAGCAGAGGAAAACCGGCCGCATTTAATAGCACGGTGACCCATTTCTCTCATAATATTGTGCGATTAGGTGATTTCCAGACCAGGCTGCTCTGCGTGGAGTTCCCTTGTCCGGCCCAGTTTAATAACACTGCGGTTTATTCACTAGGAAAATCTTCGATCCAGGGATGAGATTTTAAGAGCCCGGCTTGCTATTCCAGATCGTTCTCCAGTGTCACCAGGCCTTCCCTCAGGGCATACAAGGTGGCCTGGACCCGGTTGGCCAGATGCAGCTTGCTTAAAATATGGCTGACATGGGTGCGCACGGTCACCTCAGCCACATGCAGTTGTTCGGCGATCTCCTGATTTTCCACCCCTCTGGCAACCAGCCGCAGGACCTCAACCTCGCGTTCGGTCAATGGGTCTGGGGTTGGCGGATCTTCTGAAGGTTGGCTTAGCTGCAGCAGCACTTTGCGGGCAATGCTCGGATGCATTGAGGGTTCACCGCGATGAACCTGCCGGATCGCCGGGATCAATTCATCGGGATCGGAATCCTTGAGCAGGTAGCCCAGCGCGCCGGATTTGATCGCAGGGAACACCTTATCATCATTCGCAAAACTGGTCAGTGCCAAGATGCGGGCTTCCGGGTATTTGGCTGTGATGCGGGAAATGGCTTCGATACCATCCATTTTGGGCATCACCAGATCCATCATGATCACATCTGGCTGCAGCTCATCCACCAGTGCAATGGCTTCCTCACCCTCACTGGCTTCACCAGCCACCTCAATCCCCTCTACTTCTGCCAGTAAAGCCCGGACACCTTTGCGCACAATGGCATGGTCATCTACAATCAATACGCGTATGGGTGCCTGTGTCATTGGGTGTACCTCCTCTCAGATCTCAACCGACACTTCCAGCTCGGTGCCTTTTCCGGGGGTGCTTTCTATCTTCAGCACCCCATTGATGCGCTTGATCCGTTCCTGGATACCTGTTAATCCGCGTCCTCCACTCTGGTCGGCTGTGGTTGAGTCAAACCCAACCCCATCATCCCAGACTCGCAGGCGGAAAAATTTGGAATTAAAGATCAGATGAACCTTTACCTGCTGGGCTTTGGCATGTTTGACCACATTGGTCAACGCTTCCTGGGCTATGCGGTACAGTTCAGTTTCAATATATAGTGGAATTTGCCCGTTTCCCTCCACCTGGAATTCAGTCCGGACGCCTGCCCGGGCTTCCACCGATTCCAGTCGGGTTCGCAGTGCCGTTACCAATCCCTCTTTTTCAAGGATGGGTGGATGCAGTTCAAAGATCAACAAACGCATATCCAGCATGGCTTCATGGGTCATATTTCGCAGATTTTGCAGGTTATCAGCTGCTACGTCAATCTTCTCTTTTTGCAACGCTCGCTGGGCGGCCGTAACATACAGGCTGGCGCTGTAGAGTGATTGGGTCACCGAATCATGCAGCTCGCGGGCCAACCTTTGCCTTTCTTCCAAAACCGCCAGCTGTTCCGACTGCTTATGCAAACGCGCATTCTCAATGGCAATCGCAGCCTGATCGGCAAAAAGCCCCATGATCCGAATGTCATCTTCGGTAAATCTGCCAGGTTTATTTACTACATCCAGAACCCCGATATTGGTACCTTTGATCGTCAGCGGGACGATCAGCAGGGATTTCAGGTCCGGGTTCAGGTGATAGGCATGCAGGTGTTCGGAAGGGGAATTCTCGACGATTGGCTTGCCCAGGTTCAAAGATTGCCCCGCCAGCGTATCTGTGACGGGGATCCGCTGCACCACAGGCAAAGGATTGCCAATACTGATCGATACCTTTAACCACTCATCTTCCAGCAGCAATACGGCACTGCCGGTTGTGTTGGTCAGGCGGCAAGCCTCAGAACAAACAATTTCCAGGACCTCATCCAGATTTAGTTTTTGCAGCAAGGCAGCCATGGTTCTGCGCAGGCTTTCACTTTCAGCCAACCGCTGCCGCTCATCATAGACCGCCAGGTGTCGGAATTCCTCCGAGAATAAATATTCATACTGGCAGATCAGCTCAGATACACTGGTATCAATCTTGGCAATCGCTTCATAAGCTGCTGGCGATCCGGATGGAAAAGCGGTTTGGAGAATGGGCATTACCGCCTGCTTGAAAAGAAACAACCCCTTCGACACCTCATACATCGAGAAGCCTTCGCTGAGATATCTGAGCGCACTCTCTCTCAGGCAGGTTTCAACCGGACTATTGCGCAGATCATCGAGGGTCAGGAGAATGCATTTCAGATCTCTATCAAGCCAATCAGAAATGTCCCCCAAGCTAAATTTTTGATACCTGGTATTCGGGAAGTTTTGGATTTTCTTTGCCCAACGAGCGATGATTTCATCACGGTGAATTGAGAGCAAACTCGCTAGGTCCGCGGATTCTTTGGCAGGTGTATTCATCTGCAAATCCTTTGCCAGCAAGGCACACCTTCTTCATTGAACTCCATTAACATTGTAGCATAGCTATTGCCCGTGCAAAAATAATTCAATTGCAGGGCAACAATTGTTGAGATAAAAACCATCCCAATTCCTTAATTTGTTGAGGTAAAGATCATCAGCGGTCCAATGATTCCAGAAGCGTAATTCGTTATGATGAGTATGCAGCAACGAATCAATGCCACCTGCCCAGACATTAACCTCTCTCAGAACTCCTGGCTCATCGAATTATTAGTGAAATCATTGTTTGGATGTAATATTTGCCCAGTTACCTTCTGGAGGTCGCCATGACCGAAGCAATTATCAAAAATGGCCATATCATCGAATCGGAGATGCTTAAGAATGCATTGAATGGGGATATTGAGGCCGCCAACAGATCACTCAAATATCTGAGTTCCACAAACCCTCATCTATGCACGATCATGCAAACTGCCATTCATGAACTAAAAGATGCCAATATCTGGCCCAAACTGCTCACTTGTTTGGCGCTGCATCAATGGGATGAAAAGTTGGATTGCGAGAGGCGTTCAGATCCCAGTGCATCGATACGTATTGATCAAGCCATCATCGAAGTATTCGTGGAAGACAAAAACGGGTGGGAAAAAAACGCCAAGGAAAAAGTTCTGCACGAGGCAATTACAGACCCTACTCCCCGTGTTCGGTTTGCGGGTGCCTATCTCCTCGGTTTGCGCGGAGACCACCAGGCAATTCCGATATTGGCCGAAGCTGTCCAAAGCCGCTATCAAGATTGGAAATCCCGGGCAGCCAAGGCGTTGGCCAATATTAAGCATGAACAATGCGGCCCTCCCCTGCTCCAATTGCTGATAGAAAACAAAGGCGACCTGCACCGTGAAGCCAGCCGCGCTTTGCACAGCCTGGGACCACTTGCCAAATCAGCCTGGCAGGATGCCCTGGACCACCCAGACAGCCACATCCGCTGGCATGCCGCCAGGGCTCTGGGTGAGATGGGCGATACCAGCATGGCCACACTGCTCGCAGAAGGATTACGAGATGATGATTATGTGGTGCGTTGGGCCACAGCAGATGTCCTGGCCCGCCTGGGGGCGGAGGGAGTTACCGCAACCCTGACGATGCTGACCCGCTACCCGATTACGGAACAATTCCGCCAGGCCGCCTACCATGCTTTGCATGGAAATGTCTCTTCCGAGGTGCAAAAACGCTTGAAACCACTGCTGGATTCAATGCGCGGGGTTGCTGCCAGCATCGAATCAGCCATCATCGCCCAGGATCTGCTATTGAATTGGGAAAAGGGAAACAATGGAAACTGAACTTTCACCTCTGGACCAGATCCGGCAATGTGAAGCCGAGATGGCCCGAAAGATAGCCGCAACCCAGGAGCAAACCAAGCAAAAGATTACAAAAGCCCGCAAAGAAGCCAGGGAAATCGTGGAACGGGCCAGGCAGAGAGGCCTGGTGCAAGGCCAGGAGAAGGGCATTGAAGTCTTATCCCTCGCAGAACAAGAAGCGCAAAGCGTGCTCCAAGAGGCCCAGAACCAGGCAGAAGATCTGCGCCTCCGAGGCACACATCTAATGGAGGAAGCGGTATGTTTTGCAGTGAAATTTGTTTTAGGGTTTGAGAAAGTGAAGGAAAGAAAATGAACATCGAAATGCTGCCGATCGAAATCATCGGGCTGAAGAAGGATCTGCAGCCGGTCATCTACAGCCTGCGCGAAATCGCCTGTGTGCAGATCGATCAACTGACCGAGTCTCCCCAGGTCTCCGCCCGGCCGTTGACTCTGGATCGGGATACTTTAAGCAAGCAGGAGAAATTAAGCTTTCTCGTCGCCCAGATCGAAGGCCTGCTCGACACCTTCAATCAAAAACAAATTAAGAATAATCAGTTGATGCCCCTGGAAAATTGCCTGATAGAGGCACAGAAAGGTGTGGACGAACTTTTACCGAAGGTCCAGGAACTAATAACCATCAGAGATAAACTGCAAGCCGAAAGTTCTTCTCTTCCGCGCTACGAAGTGATGCTGCGCAAGCTGTTACCGATTGTCCCTCCATCCGCACATGCCCCTGACAATGTAACCGTGGGGGTTTTGGTGAGCCGGACTCACACCGGTGTTTTAGACACCGTTGGCAAGCAGGTCCTGGATATCACCAGTGGTCAGGCAGAATTAATCGCCAGCGATCTCGATATGTCTATCCGGGCAATGCTGATCACCTTTCCTGGAGAATTTGTAGAGGAGATTGAAACGCTGCTGGGCCACGAAGATGTCTCCCGGTTAAGGCTGCCAAAGGAGCTCGGCTCAGGTCCCCCGGATGTGATCCTTTCCAAATTGCACCGCCGCATGTTAAGCATTCCTGAAGAGATCGGTGAGATTGACAAGCAGCTCTCAAATTATTCAGATCAATGGTGCAGCAAACTCGCCCTCTGGCGCGATGTCCTGAGAGATGCATTGGATGCCAACAGCGTATTATCCAATTTTGGGGAGACAGATATGACCTTTGTCCTGGCTGGTTGGGTTCCAAGCCCTGATTTGGACAGGGTCAGATCAAGGCTTTCGCAGGCCATAGGAGAAACAGTTTTGGTGCGCCAATTGCCCTTCACGGAAGACATGAAAAAACGTGCCCCTATCGCCCTGAAGAACCCTCAAGCAGCCCGTCCTTTTGAAAGTCTGGTAAATTTACTGGCTATCCCTCGCTATGGGCGTATTGACCCCACCAGGTTGGTGGCCTTCTTTTTACCAATCTTCTTCGGCATGATCCTGGGAGATATCGGGTACGGTAGCTTGCTGCTGTTGATCTGCATCGGATTACTGCGCAAGTTCAGGAGCGGAATGATACGAGACATCGCGAGCGTGCTGGCCATGGGTTCTGGCTGGGCAATTTTGTTTGGTGTTCTGTACGGCGAATTATTTGGCACACTGGGGGAGCAGATCGGCATGCATGCCATCTGGTTTGAACGGGGTAGCGCAGAATATGTGGGCAGCCTATTGCTCATGACTTTGGCTGTTGGAGCGGTGCACATCACCCTGGGGTTGGTTCTCGGGCTTTGGGAAGCGTTCACTGAGAAGAACCGCAACCATCTTTTGGAGCGTGGCGGGATGCTGGTGGGGCTGATCAGCTTATTCCTCTTAATCGGTCAGCTTGCAAATGTTCTGCCGGATGAATTTAGAACTCCGGCGATAGGCGGCCTGCTGATCGGGATCACCTTATTGGGCATCCCATTAGGCTGGCTGGGCATCTTGATGGGTCCGATTGAATTTATCGGATTGATTGGCAATATTTTGTCCTACTTGCGAATTGCCGCCATCGGGTTGGCTTCAGTTTATCTGGCCAAAGTAGCCAACGATATGGCTGGCATGGTCGGNNTATCAACCTTTCCGCAGTCAAATTGGGTTAGAGCAATAAAAAGGAGGAAGTTATGGATACTGGATTAGCTGCAATTGGTGCGGGATTGGCCATCGGACTGGCTGCCATCGGAACCGGCCTGGCGCAGGCACGCATCGGATCAGCCGGGGCAGGTGTGATTGCAGAAAAACCTGAGGCACTGGGAACGATCATCTTGCTGATTGCTATTCCCGAAACCATGGTGATCCTCGGGTTCGCTGTGGCAGCCATGGTGCTGCTGCTCGGAGGATAAATTGAGCGTATCGGCCATTTTAGACGCCATCCGTCAGGCAGGCGATGCCCAGGTGATAGAGATCGAGAACAGAATCGAAGCTCAAATCCACGAGGTGCTGCACAATGCCCACATGAACGGTGAGAAAATTTTAGAGGACACCAGGGCTTCTACGGTTGTTCCGGCATATGCGGAACGGGCAGAGATCCTCCACCATGCGCGTTTAAAAGCCCTGCAGACCATCGGCAATGTGCGCGAAAACTTGGTGGACGCCGCACTAAAGCAGACCCAGGAACGTCTGGCAGAAATGCGCAGTGATGTGGCTTACCCTGAGGTGCTGCGCCGCCTGACGGAAGAGGCCATTGCTGAACTGCTGGTCTCACTAAAGGAACCTGCGGCGTACTGGCTAGAGGCTGACCCGCGTGACCAGTATTGCCTGGAATACATCCTCCTGGAAAAAAACCTTTCGATCCATGTCAGCTATACACTGAAAGTTTGGGGTGGGGTTATCGCCAGAAGCCAGGATAACCGGGTAGTTGTGGTAAACACCCTGGAATCAAGAATGGAACGAGCAAGCCCCTTCCTACGCCGTTATTTAGCGGCTAACTTTCAGAATGTGAATGAAAAGGCTGAACTGCAATGGTCAGCCTGACAAGATTGAGGCCCCTGGTGTTCTCCCGACATGGCTGGAGACTTTGAATGTCTGGTTTTGATTACGGGAATGCGCGCTTACGCGCCTTAAAATCAAAGCTGCTCTCGCAGCGGGATTTGGATGCCCTGGCTGAAAGCGGCAGCCTGCAAGGCTTGATCGCTGCCATGACCAAGACTGCCTATCGCAAACCCATCGAGGCTGCCCTCACGCGCACCAGCGGCTTAGATTGCGTATCAGAATCGCTTCATCATGATCTGCTAGGTGGGCTTGCCAGATTACGAGAATTTTATGATGGGCAAGCAGGGCAGCAGGTTGCGCTGGTCTTTCGCCGCTATGATATTCATAATCTCAAAGCAATCTTGCGGGGATTAAACCGCAATGCAGCCGCAGCGGAGATCCTTTCAACCCTGATTCCAGTCGGCGATTTAGGCAGCGCGGTTCTAACCGAGTTGGTCCAATCCCCCGATCCGCGGGCAGCCATCGATACACTGGCCATCCTCGGAAGCGACTTTGCTGAACCGTTCCTCAAACTTCGGAGCGCACACCCCGGAGCCAGTACGGTTGAAATGGAGCTGGCTTTGGATCACTGGTATTACCAGGAAACCTTGGCCATATTGCAAAATTCACACGGCGATCAGAAAGTTTTGCTTTCTGCTCTGCAATATGAAGCGGACCTGACCAACATCCTGACCCTGCTGCGATTCGTACACCAGCCGGTTGAGCGAAAACTCTTACAGGAGTGGATGAGCATCAACGAATTCGCATCTCTCCTCGTAGGGCCGGGCAGACTGTCTTTCACAACACTTGACCAGGCTGCCAACCAGAATACCGTGGAAGCGGCCCTCGAAGTTTTATCAGGCACACTGTACCAAACTGCTCTCAGGACAGGTGCTGAGCAATATGCAAAATCTGCCTTACTGAGCGAGATTGAGAAACAGCTCAGGCGCTCCCAGCTGCGTTGGCTGTCGGGTCAGATTTACAGAGACCCATTGGGAATAGGTGTCCTGCTCGGCTATCTGGCGCTTAAAACCAATGAGATCAATAATATCCGCTGGATTGCCAATAGCATCAACCTCGGGATAAAAGCCGATGCCATTCGAGAGGGATTGGAGTACCCGCCATGAGTCGTTTGATCGTTATCACACGAACAGCTCTATTACCCGGCTTTCAGTTGGCTGGTGTGGATGCCTACGGAGTCGAGGAAATCGAAACGGCTCAGGAACTGATCGAACACTGGCTGAAAGATGAGGAAGTAGGCTTATTGGCCATTGATGAGGACATATTGGCGCATTTGGATTCTTCGCTGATCAAGCTCCTGGATAACTCGGACAAACTGACCTACCTGATCATCCCAGGCGGTGGGCCTTTGGGGCAAGAGATCTCTCGCAAGCACCGCATCACAGAGATGATCCGGCGGGCCATCGGCTCCCATATCACTTTCAGAGGTGAAGAGGTAGAGAAAGGATGAACAAGGTGAAGATCGATACTGGAGAAGTGATCCGGATCGCTGGACCGGTTATCGGAGCGGTCGGTTTAGCAGAGGTGCGCCTGTTCGATGTAATTCATGTGGGCGAAATAGGCATGATTGGAGAAGTCATCCGCCTGTCTGGCGACCACACCACCATCCAGGTATATGAAGATACATCCGGCCTGCGCGTCGGAGAGCCGGTTCAGACCACTGGCCTGCCGCTGGTTGCCCATTTGGGGCCGGGTCTGCTGGGTAGCGTTTATGACGGTCTGCAGCGTCCGCTCAAGATACTGGCCCAGAAGACCGGGGATTTCATCCAGCGCGGCTTGAGTGCCTCGCCTTTGCCAGAGGATCGCCTTTGGACTTTTTCCCCACTTGTGAACAAAGGAGACATTGTTAGTCCTGGCCAAATTCTGGGACTCGTACCAGAAACCCAGGTGATCCAGCATCGAATTTTAGTCCCTGCGGGACAGTCCGGTCGGGTGGTGGAAATCCGCGCCGGGGATTTCAAAATCAATGATGTGGTCGCGATTCTGGAGCTTGAAGGTAATTCCCAAAAAAGCCTGGCAGAAATCACCCTGGTGCAGCGTTGGCCTGTGCGGCACCCACGGCCGGTTGACACCAGGATTCCATTACGGGAACCGCTGATCACTGGCACGCGTGTCATCGATGCCTTTTTCCCATTGGCAAAAGGAGGCACGGCCATCATTCCCGGTGGCTTTGGCACGGGCAAAACCGTTACGGAGCACAGCCTGGCCCGTTGGGCAGATGCCGATGTGGTCGTTTACATCGGCTGTGGAGAGCGGGGCAATGAAATGACCGAGGTCCTGGAGGAATTTCCCACCCTTATCGATCCTTATACCGGTCTGCCGCTGATGGAGAGAACGGTCATGATCGCCAATACTTCCAACATGCCAGTAGCCGCGCGTGAGGCAAGCATTTACACAGGCATCACCATAGCCGAATACTATCGCGACATGGGATACTCCGTCCTCATCCTGGCAGATTCAACCTCCCGCTGGGGAGAAGCCCTGCGAGAGATTTCTGGCCGCCTGGAAGAAATGCCGGGCGAAGAAGGCTATCCAGCCTACCTGGGAGCCCGTCTGGCAGAATTCTATGAGCGCGCGGGCAGAGTCAACTGCCTGGGTGGATCGCAAGCCGATAGGGATGAGAAGCGCACCGGATCGGTCACCGTTGTTGGGGCTGTTTCACCTCCTGGAGGGGATTTTTCTGAACCCATGACGCAAAACTCAATGCGAGTGGTCGGGACTTTTTGGGCGCTGGATTATGATCTATCCCGCCGCCGCCACTACCCTGCCATCAACTGGACCAATAGCTTCTCCCTCTACCACTTCCAGGACTGGTATGCAAACAACACGCCTGCCGATTGGCCAGCTATGACAACCGAGGCAATGACCTTGCTCCAGCGTGAAGCAGAACTACTGGAAATTGTCCAGCTGGTGGGACCAGATGCCCTGGCAGAAAATGAGCGCGCCATCTTGGCTGTCGCGCGTATGCTCAGGGAAGATTTCCTGCAGCAATCAGCTTACCACGAAGTAGACCGCTTTTGCTCGCTGAAAAAAACCTACTCTATGCTCAAGGTGATCCTGGATTTTTACCACTTCACCCTGTCAGCCATGGAGATGGAAGTTTCACTCGAACGAATCGTCAAGCTGCCAGTAGTGGATGAGATTGCCCACATGAAGGAGATCCACGAAGACAAGGTTGAAAAAGCCATTCCAGAAATTTTGAGACATGTGCGTTCCAGTTTTACAGATTTAGGAGTTGACTGATGCTCAGAACGATCCCAAGGCCCAGCCTGTTCACCAAGGAATACCGCACCCTCTCCCAGATCAATGGACCATTAATTTTTGTTGAACAGATTGCTAACGTTGCTTACAACGAAGTGGTTGAGATCATTGGCCCTGATGGCAGCAAACGTCTGGGACAGGTAATAGAAGTGGACAGCAAACGCTGCATGGTACGTGTTTTTGTTGGGACTTCCGGGCTGGACCTGGAAAGAACACAGGTGCGTTTTTCGGGGGATGTAGCCCGATTAGATGTTTCCCTCTCCATGCTGGGGCGCGTATTGGATGGTTCCGGCCAGCCCATAGATGGGGGTCCTCCGATCATTCCCGAAGCATCCCTGGACATTAACGGGCTGCCTATCAACCCCACGATACGCACCCATCCCAGCGAGTTCATCCATACGGGCGTTTCAGCAATCGATGGCCTCAACACCTTAACCCGCGGCCAAAAACTACCCATTTTTTCAGGCTCTGGATTGCCCGCCAACCAGCTGGCCGCTCAGATCGCCTCGCAGGCTCGGGTTCGGGGAGCCGAGAGTGAGACCAGCGAGCGCTTCGCAGTGGTCTTCGCCGCGATTGGCATCACCCACCGTGAAACCTCGTTCTTCATTGACCAGTTCCGCACCAGTGACGCCATGGATCGCACCGTGCTGTTCATCAACCAGGCCGATGACCCGACCATTGAGCGCATCCTGACCCCCCGGGCAGCCCTGACTGCAGCAGAACACCTGGCATTCACCCATCACCACCACGTTCTGGTGATCCTGACCGACATCACCAACTATTGTGAAGCCCTCCGTGAAATTGCAGCCGCCAGCGAAGAAGTACCCGGGCGGCGCGGCTATCCGGGATACATGTATTCAGACCTGGCCAGCCTGTATGAACGCGCCGGGCGAATCCAGCACAACCCTGGCTCCGTAACCCAGCTGGTGATCCTGACCATGCCTGATGATGATATTACCCACCCGATCCCCGACCTGACCGGATACATCACTGAGGGCCAGATTGTATTGAACCGCGACCTGCATCGCAAAAATATTTTCCCACCCATAGATGCCCTGCCCTCCCTCTCACGCCTGATGAACGCCGGCATTGGCGAGGGCAAGACTCGTGCGGATCACCGCAGCGTGGCCGACCAGTTGTACGCGCTGTATGCAGAAGGTCGTGACCTGCGCAGGCTTGTGGCGATCATCGGTGAAGCAGCCTTATCAAGCGATGACCGCCAGGTGCTGACGTTCTCCGAACGCTTTGAGAAAGAATTCATCAGGCAAGGTGTGGAGGACAGGGATGTGATCAGAACCCTGGACCTAGCCTGGGACTTATTGAGCACCATGCCAACCAGGATTCTAAAACGCATCCCGCAACGATTTATTAACCAGTATTACAAATCTCACTCCTGAACCCTGAATGAGATCCAGTTATAGTATGGCACCCGAGTTTGAGAGATTAAGATGAAAAACACCTCCGTCACCCGAATGGAACTGCTGGCTCACAAAGAACAAATTTCGCTGGCCAGGCAGGGCCGTGAGCTGTTGGAGCAGAAACGGACCGCCTTGATGAAGGAATTAATGCGCATCGCTGATACCGTGATGGAACATTCAGATGCTCTGCAGCATGCAGCGGATAAAGCCCGCCGAGCTTTGGTGCGCGCCGAGGCCATTGCGGGTACAGAAGCCATCAAATCAGCAGCCCTCGCTTCCCGGGCCGTATTCCCGCTGCAGGTAACCACGACCAATATCATGGGGGTAAAAGTACCCCACATCGAACAGAAGCG
>DNGN01000098.1 GCA_003486225.1 Chloroflexota bacterium | reverse complement strand
GTCAGGGCGGCCTGCCAAAAATCCCCCAGCCGTTCTGGCAAGACAATCACATCCAAAAAATCCGAAATCTCGACACTACCCATGAGCACCAGGGATGTTTCCCCGGCACGATTCTTGCTTAAAAATAAGGGGAGNNTCCGATTGGATGACTTCAATTTCGATCATTTAGTTAAAATTCCTTTGATAAAATGGTTGGACATGAGTCTCACACACCCGGATAGATTTTACCAGTTATAATGGTACCAGAGGCGCCGATGAGCGAAACCCGCATGTCAAATATGGACTTAAACATCATTCCGCTGCACCGCCAGGCTGCCAGTAACCGCAGCAGCCTGCCTGGCCTGCATATTGCCAACCCTTCCCGTAAAACTTCCAGAAGCCGCCGGTCAGACCATCTAATTTTGCTGGCTTCTTTCAACGTGCCTGCTTTTTCAGACGACCGACTGGCTGAACTACTTACTCGCTTAGAAGGTATGTACTACGAGAAAACAGGGTCGACCACCTCCGCCATGCGGGAACTGATCGAAGATCTGAACAACCTGATCCTCAACCTGAATTTAAAGCATGCCGGCAGCCGGCCGCAGGTGATGGGGGGAATTGGAGTGATTGTCGTGCGCAGCGGGCATCTTTTCCTGGCTCAGACCGGGCCCGGCCACTTATTCGCTCTTCTGCCCGGCAAGGTCGACTACATCCACGACGAAAAAATGTCCGGCCGCGGTTTGGGAATCAGCCGGACCCCCCAGATATTTTACGCCCAGATGCTGCTCGAACCCGGCAACAGGATCTTATTCTCAACCAGCCTGCCAGAGACATGGGATGCAGACACCTTTACCCAGGCCTACACCAATCCGCTCAACAAAGCGCAGCAGCGCTTCCTGGAAGATGCCGGCGAAGAACTAAAGGGAATCTACATTGAAGTGGCTGAAGGGCCAGGAAATGTGAACCTGATTAAGCCTGAAAGCATGCAGGAACAGACAAAGGTCACAAAACCGGAACCAGCGCCACAAACAACTCCTCCCATGATGCCGGAGGAAGAAAAAGCAGAACCCGAACCACAGCCCGAACCTGAAAGACAGGCCACCCCACCGGCACCCCGGCACACCCAATCCCCCGGGCGGGCCAGCCTGCCACCTTTGGAGATGGAAGACCAAAGCGCTGTGCAAACATTGGACCTCGATGACGATGCCAGGATGTTTGAGCCGATTTCCGAACTCACCCGGGGTGAAGAAACCCACACTCCCGGCAAATCAAGGCAAAGTGCAGTCGGAAAGATAAGCTCAGGCTGGCAAAACGCATGGAAGGGTCTCCGGTCCTTTGGGCAGGGATTCTTGCGCCGCTTACAAGGGCTGATGAAGCGCATGGTGCCAGGCGACGAATTGATCAAGATCCCCACCAGCTACATGGCATTCATCGCCGTGGCAGTACCCCTGCTGGTTGTAACCGTCGCTGCGCTTGTTTACGCCCAGGTCGGGCGCAATCAGCAATACGACGCCTATTTCTCACAAGCCGAGACCATGGCCTCGGCGGCGGCGGCTGAAACGGATGCCAATATCCAACGCACCGCTTGGCAGAACACGATCACCCTGGTGGAAAAGGCCCAGGAATACCTGATCACAGACGAAGCCGAAGCTCTGCGCAAACAGGCTGTTTCAGCTTTGGATGCAATGGACAACATCACCCGGCTGGAACTTCAGCCCGCTATCTCAGGCTCGCTGGTTAATTCCGTCAGGATCAGGCAGATGGTGGCCACTTCGCGGGATGTCTATATGCTGGATATTCATTCCGACTCGGTGATGCGCGCCTGGCTGGCGGGCACGCGCTACGAAATGGACTCGGATTTTCACTGCGGAGCCGGCCAGTATGGCTCGATAATTGTCCAGGACCTGATCGATATTGCCCTGCTGCCAGAAAATCCTGATGAAGCCGTACTGGTGGCGATGGACCGGGCAGGCAACCTGCTCTACTGTTACGAAGACAAATTACCGGTCGCCATCTCGCTGACGCCGCCAGATTCTTACTGGGGTAAGCCCATCGGCATCACGGTAGAAAATGATCAGCTGTATGTCCTGGATGAGCAACTCAACATGGTCTGGTTCTATGAAGCCACGGATACCAGCTACCAGTTCCGCGAAGCGCCTTTCTTCTTTTTCACCGAAGAAGTCCCGAACATGACCGATACCATCGATTTTGCCATCGACAAAGAACAGCTTTACATGCTTTACCTGAACGGGCAGACCACCACCTGCACCTACACCGGGCTGGAAGAAGCACCGACAACCTGCACATCACCTACCCTCTACAATGATTCCCGCCCAGGCAGGCAGAGCGGACCCACTGTACGGGATGCCGTCTTCTACCAGCTCCTGCATACGCAGCGACCAGAACCGTCACTGTACTATCTGGATCCCAAGGACCAATCGATCTACCAATTCAGCCTGAAACTCAACCTGGTGCAGCAGTACCGGCCTGATATGGATCTGGAAGGCGAGTTCATCACCGCATTCACCGTCAGCCCGACAAAAACCATCTTCCTGGCATTGGAAAACGAAGTCTACCTGGCGTATCTGCCATAAGGGACATGCGTATTTATGTTGAAGTTGCCGTAAATGTCCCTGGGGTATCTGGGGTATTTCACTACCACCTGCCCGAAAAACTGCAAAAAGATGCCGCCGTAGGCCAGGTCGTGGAAGTCCCGTTTGGTGCCCAGCAGGTGCAGGGCATATTACTCAGCCGGGTTGATGTACCCGAAGTGCCGGACACCAAAGCGGTCAGCGCTATCCTTGACCCGCAAATTTCCCTCACAGCTTACCAGATCGACCTGGCTTTTGAACTCTCAAAGCAAACGCTTGCCCCGCTATCTTCTTGCATCAGCCTGATGGTGCCGTCCGGTATCAGCCAGCTGGCAGACACTTTATATTCACTCAAAAATGCCCCTGAGGCAGACCAGGACCTGCTGCCAAACGAAAAGATGATCTTGAAAGTGCTGGCAGAGCGCGGTCCTTTGCGCGGCCGCCAGCTGGACCGGGCCCTGCCGCGCAAACAATGGGAAGCGACTGCCAGGGCGATGATCAGAAAAGAATGGCTGGAACGCGAACCGATTCTACCCCCTCCAGGCGTGCGGCCGCGCTATATCCGCACTGCACAGCTGGCAGTCCCACCCGAGCTGGTGGCCCTGGAGATAGAGGGGCTCAGCAACCATGAGAATGTACGCCAGCGGCGACAGCGGGTGTTAGATTTCCTCAGCCGTGAGACCGGGCCGGTGGATGTCAGCTGGGTGTATGCCGAAAGCAGCGCCAACCTGAGCGACCTTAAAGTGCTGCATGAGATGGAATTGATCATCCTGCGGGAGCAGGAGCAATGGCGCGACCCGCTGGCCGGTTTAGCATACGACCCATCCGCCCCGCCACCGCTGACGGCAGACCAACAGCAGGCCTGGCAGAAGATCCAGGCCGCCCTGGAACAATCCTTTAACGGCCAGCCGCAGGCCCCCATTTTGCTGCATGGGGTTACCGGATCGGGAAAAACTGAACTCTACTTGCGCGCGGTGGCGGAAACGCTCAAAGCCGGCAAACAGGCCATCGTGCTGGTACCAGAAATATCCCTGACGCCCCAGACCGTCCGGCGCTTTATGGGGCGCTTCCCCGGGCGGGTGGGGCTGGTACACTCGCAGCTTTCCAGCGGCGAGCAGTATGATACCTGGCGGCGCGCCCGCCGCGGCAAACTCTCTGTCATCGTTGGGCCGCGCAGTGCCTTATTTACACCCTTACCACAACCCGGGTTGATCATCCTGGATGAATCTCACGATGATTCTTATTACCAGAGCAACCAGCCCCCATACTACCATGCCAGAGAGGCTGCACTCGCCTTGTCTCAGATTACAGGCAGTCTGTGCTTTTTCGGTTCAGCCACCCCAGACCTGACCAGCCTGCATTATGCCGAATCAGGCCGCTGGCAGAAAATCTCCCTCCCGGCTCGAATCCTGGCCCACACCGAAACTGTGCGCGCCTACGACCAGCAATATCACACAGCATCCCGCTACCAACCGGCTGGCGAGCAAGTTTCGATGACAGATCTGCCAGCGATCGAAGTGGTTGATATGCGCGAGGAGCTTAAATCTGGCAATCGCTCGATCTTTAGCCTCCAGCTGCAACAGGCCTTGCAACAGGTGCTCGAGCAAGAGCAGCAAGCGATCCTGTTCCTCAACCGGCGCGGGGCAGCCACCTATGTCTTTTGCCGGGATTGCGGCTACACCCTCACCTGCCCGCAGTGCAACACCAACCTGACCTATTACCTTGGCGGGCTCAAAAATGCCGCCAACGACTTCACAGACCACGCGCACCAGACCGCAGCCTTGATGTGCAATCACTGCGGTTATACCCGCCGCATGCCCCGCACCTGCCCCGAATGCCAGGGGCAGCATATCCGGCATTACGGCATGGGCACCCAACGGGTGGAAGAGCATGTACACCAGCTTTTCCCCGAAGCGCGCACCCTGCGTTGGGACCATGAGACCACCCGGAAGAAAGGCGCCCACGACCTGATCCTGAGCCATTTCACCAACCACCGGGCCGATATCCTGATCGGCACGCAGATGCTGGCCAAAGGCCTCGACCTGCCGCTGGTTACACTGGTAGGTGTTGTGCTGGCCGATGTCGGTCTGACGCTGCCGGATTACCGGGCAGGGGAACGCGTTTTCCAGGTGCTCTCTCAGGTTGCGGGGCGTGCCGGACGCAGCCCATTGGGGGGCAAGGTCATCTTGCAGACATTCAATCCCGAAAACGAGGTCATTCAAGCCGCAGCACGGCATGATTATGCCGGATTTGCCAGCAGCGAACTGATCTTCAGGGAGCAGCTGAGATACCCACCATTCGCCAGGTTGGTGCGCATGGAATACCGGCATAAAAACGCCAACCAGGCGGAGAACGAAGCCCGCCGCCTGGGCCGTCATCTGCTCCAGCAGATCAACCTGCAGCGGCGGCGCGCTACCGACATAATCGGGCCGGTGCCATGCTTTTATGCCCGGCTGGATGGCAGCTACCGCTGGCAGATCATCTTGCGCGGCCCCGATCCGGCCTCGATGCTGGCGAATGAAAATCTGGACAACTGGCGCCTGGAAACCAATCCCCAATCATTGTTATAATCAAAAATAAACTAAAACACCCCACCCAGAAAGGATGTTTTCATGAGAGTCAACGGACAACCCTTCCGTACTATCTGGCTTAAACCCGGTGACCCGCGTACAGTCCAGATCATTGATCAGCGCCATTTACCCCACCAATTTGTGATTGAGGACCTGACAAATGTCGATCAGGCGGCGGCAGCCATTAAGGATATGCATGTACGCGGAGCCCCGCTGATCGGAGCCACTGCAGCCTGGGGACTCTACCTGGCAAGCTTGCATGCCCCCCAGAACAGTATGCAGGCTTTCCAATCTGCCATGCAGGCAGCAGCAGACCAGCTACATGCCACCCGCCCCACAGCCATCAACCTGGCCTGGGCGCTCAAACGCATGCTGGAGGCAATGGCCGCAGCCGAGAGTTTCGCGGCCAAGATCGAAACAGCCCAAAAAACAGCGGCCAGCATTTCAGATGAAGAAGCAGAGGCCTGCCGGAAGATCGGGGTGCACGGTGTTGGCCTGCTGGCCGATCTCGCAGCACACAAGAACGGACAGCCAGTCAATGTACTCACGCACTGCAATGCCGGATGGCTGGCATGCGTGGATTATGGTACCGCCACCGCACCCATCTACGCAGCGCACGATCGCGGAATTCCGGTGCATGTCTGGGTCGACGAGACCCGNNACCTACTTAAAAGCACTGGCCGCCAAAGATAACGAGATTCCCTTCTATGTGGCTCTGCCTTCTTCAACCATTGATTGGGAAATCCGCAACGGGCTGGAAATCCCCATCGAACAGCGAGATGCCGCTGAAGTTAAAACCATCCAGGGACTGCACGACGGCGAGATCAAGTCCGTACTGCTGACCCCAGAAACCAGCCCGGCAGCCAACTACGCCTTTGATGTCACCCCTGCCCGCTTTGTGGACGGCTTGATCACCGAACGCGGGCTATGTGACGCCAGCGAATCTGGCGTACTGGGTTTATTCCCCGAAAAGAAAGCCTGATGCCCCAGCAGGAAGGCGTTATCAAGTTCCACCTGGAACACACCCCATCTGATCCTCTGAGCCCGGCAGTACTCGCTGAACTGGATACCTGGCGGGAATGGATGTTCAGCTGCTCTTTGATTGGGGAAATCGACAGCCCTCAGGGCAAAGTTGGCTTTGGCAATATCAGTTGCCGTATGCCCGAGGGTTTCGCCATTACCGGCAGCCAGACCGGCCACCTGGCCCGTCTTTCCCCTTNNCGCGGACCGATCAGGCCTTCCTCCGAATCCCTGACCCATGCCGTGCTGTACCGAGTGGATAAAACGATCAACTGGGTGATGCATGCCCACAACAAACCCATATGGCAGGCGGCTGAAGAACTTGGCCTGCCGCGCACAGCCGCGGGAGTAGCCTACGGCTCACCAGAAATGGCCAGCGAAACCATGCGCTTGTTTAACGAGACCGATGTGCGCCAGCAGGGCATCTTTGCCATGGCCGGGCATGAAGATGGCATTGTCAGCTTTGGGGAAACCGCCGAACAGGCCGCCGAAGTACTCCAGCGACATCTGGCGTTGATTGAGCCTGGAAACCCGCCGGATAATTCAGCCCCCTAAAAATCTCTGTTTGCCCACATAACATTGGGACCAACCATACAGCTTAAAGAAAAAGCGCCCGAATCATCGGGCGCGTTCTGTGTTCGCGTTTCAAAGGATTAATAAGATAGAAAAATATTCACGGCCATCAAAGTCAGCATGACCAGCGAAACGACAACCACAGCAAGATTAACAAAGGTGTCCATTTTCTTGCTCAAACCATTCAGGCCGACCACCAAGGAAGCCCCCGGGAAGATAAAACCAGCGATCAAGTACACCAGATCCATCATGGTTAGATTCAGCTTCGAGAAAGCATAACTTGCCAATGCACCATCGACCATGAACAAGAATATCAGCCCCCACAATATTGCTGGCGGAATCAGCAAGCCCAAGGCTAACTTGGTATTGTCTTTCATAATTAAATCCTTACCGCGAGGGAGTGTAGTGCTGCTCATTTGATTGTCTCCTCTGGATTATGGATAGATCGTATTCAGAACGGGTTCATATGTACATATGCAACCACCCGGACGCGAGCACTCTTTGCGTGGAATGGAAGGCACATTTTCTTTGTCATAAACCCCTTGGATGCTGAGCCCAAACAGGCAGTCTTCTGGGGCAGCTAAACGGATATGCGCCACGCGGGGATTGGTGCGCATGCGGGCCAGCATGTTAGCTTTCTGCTCTGTTTGATATGCAAGATCAATCTTCACAAGACCTCCTCCAACCAGTACAGTGATTCTACTACTATAATTACGCAAATTGCAGGTATTTGTCAATCATCCTTTCAATTTTATTAGGTCATTTTATAGCGGATCAGGGATTGCTGAAATCCATTTTGCGCCAGGAGCGCCTGGTAGGAGTACAATAATAGCATGACAGGATTGCACGAACTGCAACTACCACACGGGAAGATAAATTTTCCTGTATTTCTACCAGACGGCACCCGCGGAGTCGTGCGGGCGGTCTCTTCCTCTGACCTGGAAGACATTGAGATCCAAGCCCTGGTGATGAACACCTTTCACCTGATGCTGAAGCCGGGTGCTTCCACGGTGAACGCCTTGGGCGG
>DNGN01000267.1 GCA_003486225.1 Chloroflexota bacterium | reverse complement strand
GAGACACCCAGCCTGAAGAGCCTGGCGGCTGCTGCCCAGCCATTTGGTTTGGTGGTTTCACAAGAGAGATTGCAACCCGCACCTTCTATTTCACTGCCCGCAGATTTTGAAACCTATCTGGAAGGCCTGGAAGGACGCTACCGCAGGGAACTTGTCCGCAAGATGCGCAATGCACAGCGCTATTTTATCCCGGTGCAGGTAGAGCAGGTTGATGATCCGGACCAGCTGGCCGAAGCCATGCACGATTTTTTTGCCATGATGCAGGAAGAGCCAGATAAGGCTCGATTCCTGACCGCACCCATGCGCGCCCAGATGCAGGAGATTGTCCGGGCTGCAGCCCTCGGTGGTTGGCTGGATCTGCGTTTTTTGCTGGTCGGGCGGGAAAGAGCTGCTGGTTATCTCAATTTTGTTTATGGTAACCAGGTATGGGTGTACAATTCTGCCCGGACGGATAAATTTGCTTCCCTTTCACCTGGGATTGCCCTGATCGGCATGTTGATCCAGCAGGCGATCGAGGATGGTATGACCGCAGTTGACCTGATGCGTGGTGATGAAGAATATAAGTATCAGCTTGGCGGGCAGGACCGCTGGGTGGTCAAAGCCACGCTGCAGCATTAGACCGACCAGTTTGAGGAGGACTCAAGATGCTTGATCTCAATCTTATTCGCAGCCAGTTTCCCGGGCTGAAGCGCCCAGCAGTATTCCTGGATAACCCGGCAGGTACGCAGATTGCCCAGTCTGCCTTGGACCGCATTCAGCATTACCTGATGCATACCAATGCCAACCATGGCGGTGTATTCGCCACCAGCCAGGAATCAGATGCCGTGGTAGACCAAGCCCGGCAAATGGCAGCCGATTTTCTGGGTGCTGCCCGGCCGGAAGAGATCGTCTTTGGGCCAAATATGACCACTCTGACGCTGCACCTGAGCCGCTCGATTGCCACCTTACTTCACCCGGGCGATACCTTGGTGGTGACCCGCCTCGACCATGACGCCAACATCTCCCCCTGGACGCTGATTGCCGCAGACCGCGGTTTAAACGTTGAATGGGTAGATTTCGACATCGAAACCGGATTGCTCAAACTCGATACCCTGGAAGCAGCCCTGGAAAAGAAGCCGCGCCTGGTGGCGGTGGGGTATGCCTCAAACGCTTTGGGAACTATCAACCCGGTCAGGCAAATAACCCAGATGGCCCATCAGGTGGGTGCATGGGTGTTTATCGATGCCGTTCAATATGCCCCGCACGGCCAGATCGATGTGCAGGACCTGGATGTGGAATTCCTGGCTTGTTCGGCCTATAAATTCTACGGCCCGCACATCGGCCTGTTGTATGGTAAATACGACTTGCTGGACGACTTGAAAGCCTACAAGGTGCGCCCGGCGTCTAATTCCCTGCCAGATAAGTTTGAAACCGGAACCCAAAGTTTTGAAGGCATTGCCGGCGTGCTTGGGGCACTGGAGCACTTCGCATGGATCGGGCGAGAGTTTGGCAGCCAGGACGCTGCTCAAGCAGAAGGGCAGGCCGGTTGGCTGCGCAAAGGTATGGCGGCTGTCCAGGCACATGAAGCCGCCCTGAGTCGAAAGCTGCTGGAGCGGTTGCATGCCGTTAAGGGGCTGCAGATTTACGGCCAGGATGACCCGCAGCATATCGAGCAGCGCGTGCCTACAGTTTCGATCAACCTGAACGGTAAACACCCACGGCTGGTTGCTGAATCGCTGGCAGCCGAAGGGATCTATGTCTGGAACGGCAATTACTATGCCCTGGCCGTCACTGAACGCCTGGGGGTCGAGGACAGCGGGGGTATGGTGCGGATCGGCGCTGCTCAGTACAACACACTGGAAGAGATTGACCGTTTAGGCGAGGTGTTGGAAAAAATTGCCCGTTGAACTTTGGTTTCTTTCCCGGGCCTTTTAGGCGGATTTTTCTGCCATGAAAACTGTTTTCTGGAACCGTAACTCGAAATTTGCGACCTTCGGATGGGATGAGTTTTTTACTCCGTGTCTGGCACAGGTTTCAGAGATCCAGAGATTTTTTTGAATATATTCTCCCTTATTCAGCCAAAGATGCACATAGAGGTCTCCGTATTTGGAGACCCTCTTTTTTTCCCACCGAGATCTTCCTGCTCAACACAGATCGGGTTTTCGAGATCAAGATCAAATAAAGACCTAATGAAATTCCCCATGGCATTTCTTTCCCTGGTAGCGGGATGTTCCGAAGAGTTGAATGAGGACCATTGGAAAGAATGAAGAGGTAGAGGAAGGTATCCCACAATTGTTTCTTTATCCGATTATCCAGTAAAGAAACCGCTCACTGAAGTGACTTTTCATTCAGTTTGCGAGATGTTAGAGATAAATGGTTAGTCAATCCTGACAGCCTGCCAATTCTGTCTTATAATCCTAGATAGAATGCCGATTCTTGAAGCCAACGCTTTTGAATTTTTTAGCCGCAGCCCTGACCAGACGCGCCGGGTGGGGATGCGCATTGGCGCGTTGCTTAAGGCTGGTGATGTGGTTTGTCTGGATGGCGATTTAGG
>DNGN01000300.1 GCA_003486225.1 Chloroflexota bacterium | reverse complement strand
TTTGCCCTGTTCTTCATGGGTGAATACGTCAAGATGTTTTCGATGAGTGCGGTCTTCAGCACGATGTTCTTGGGCGGTTTCTCGGGCCCCTGGGTGGACCAGGTGCCGTGGCTGGGCCCGCTGTACCTGCTGATCAAGATCATTTTCTGTTTGGGGATCATGATCTGGGTGCGAGCGACCCTGCCGCGCTTCCGCTACGACCGCCTAATGGGATTCGGCTGGAAAGTCCTGCTGCCGTTCTCGCTGATCAACCTGGTGCTGACTGCTGGGATCATCAGTATTTTTGGATTATAGGTTTCAAGGAAACGAGGAAGCGATATGAGTATATACAACCCGCTGCCGTTACTAAAAGGCCTCTGGACAACCCTGAAGTCTGTGGCCGAAAAACCGGTCACGTTGCAGTATCCGGAAGAAAAACGTGTGATGGTGACCCGCTTCAAGGGCCGGCATCACCTGCGTCGCTATGAGAATGGGCTGGAGAAATGTATTGGCTGTGCGCTGTGTGCGGCGGCCTGCCCGGCAGATGCCATCTTTGTGGAAGCCTCCGAGAACACGGATGAGAATCGCTTTTCTCCCGGAGAGCGCTATGCCAGCACGTACGAGATCAACATGATGCGCTGCATCTACTGCGGTTACTGCGAAGATGCCTGCCCAACTCAGGCAATTGAACTGGGCCATGAATACGAGCTTTCATTCATCGATAAACGCAAATCGATCTATACCCGGGAGATGCTGCTGGACCCGGTGCCGCAAGGCGGAGANNTCTGCGCTCGGGATGCTGCTGAACAGGAACGCGGTTTACTCCGCCTTATTCCTGATCCTCAACTTTGCCACGGTGGCTGTCTTCTATATCATTCTGGGTGCTCCCTTTATTGCGATGACCCAGGTCACGGTGTATGCCGGGGCGATTATGGTGCTGTTCTTGTTTGTGATCATGCTGCTGGGCGCCGAGGAGTTGACCGGGATCACCGCCAAATTTGACTGGCAAAGACCGGCGGCATTGGTGCTGGGCTTGCTGATGCTGGCTGAATTGTTTGTGGTGGTCTTTTTCCGCGAAACTGTCTTTGCCGACTTTAGTGAACTGGCGGATTTTGGCACTCCCAAGCATATTGGCTCGGTGTTGTTCAACGATTACCTGCTGCCATTTGAGATCACGGCATTCTTGCTGCTGGCTGCCATGATCGGGGCAATTGTCATCGCCCGGCGNNGTGCGCCGCGGTCCTGGTCAATAGGAAAGCAGAGGAGAAAGAATTATGGTCCCGATTGAATATTATGTAGGCTTATCGGCAATCCTGTTTACCATCGGTGCGATGGGGGTGCTCATCCGTCGCAATGCGATCATCATCTTTATGTCGGTCGAGCTCATGCTGAACGCAGCCAATTTGCTGTTTGTGGCCTTTGCCCGTATGTACGGCGCCCTTGGCGGGCAGATCTTCGTCTTCTTTGTCATGACCGTGGCCGCAGCCGAAGTTGCTGTGGGCCTGGCGCTGATCGTGGCGGTCTTCCGCACCAAAGAAACCATCAACATCGACGAGGCCAGCACGCTCAAGGGCTGACCCTGGGCGCTGCGAGGAGTAATACATGCTACTGAGTGAAACAACCACAACAGGATTTTTGGAACTGGTCCCCTGGATCGTGTTCTTCCCGGTGATCGGCCTGCTGCTGAATACGATCTTCGGCCGCCGCTGGGGAGAGCTGGGCGTGGCCATCACGGCCGTTTCAGCCTCAACGCTCTCGCTGGTGGTCTCGGTGCTGCAGTTCATCACCCTGCGGGCCGGCCACGGCAAAGCCATGACCTACCAGTTTGCAGAATGGCTTCATATTGGCAATTTCCATATCCCATGGGAATTCCGGGTGGACACGCTCTCGGTGACCATGATGCTGGTAGTTTCCGGCGTCGGCAGTCTGATCCACCTGTATGCCGTCGGTTATATGCACTACGATGTGCGCTACAAAGGTGACCCCAAGAGCTACGCCCGCTTCTTTATTTACCTGAACTTATTTATCGCCATGATGATGATCCTGGTGAGCGGCAACAGCTACCTGATGCTGTTTGTCGGTTGGGAGGGTGTGGGGCTGTGTTCCTTCCTGCTGATCGGCTTCTGGTTCACCAAGAACCCCGATGCCACCGAAGGCACACAAAATGCCTACGCCGCCAAAAAAGCCTTTATTGCCAACCGGGTGGGTGACTTTGGCTTCCTGATGGCCATGTTCATGACCTTCTGGTATTTTGGCACACTGCAGTTCGACGGTGTGTTTGAGCAGGCAGCCCATTACCACGGTTCGGAGACCCTGATCTGGTGGATCACCGGCTTTATGCTGCTGGGTGTGACCGGTAAATCGGCCCAGATCCCGCTGTATGTTTGGCTGCCGGATGCCATGGCCGGCCCGACACCGGTCTCAGCCCTGATCCATGCGGCCACCATGGTGACCGCCGGCGTGTACCTGGTAGCTCGCTCAGCGCCGCTCTTCAACGCCGTTGAAGGTGTGCATACGATGGTCGCCCTGGTCGGCGCAGCCACTGCCCTGTTCGCTGCCACGATAGCGGTCGGGCAGTATGATATTAAGAAGGTGCTGGCCTATTCCACTGTCAGCCAGCTGGGCTTTATGGTGGCGGCGGTTGGCATGGGTGCCTATGTGGCCGGGATGTTCCATCTGGTGACGCACGCTTTCTTCAAAGCGCTCTTATTCCTCGGTTCCGGCTCAGTGATCCTGGCCGTGGAGCGCGGCCACCATCCCCTGGAAGAGGATGGGCACGGCCATGACGCTCACGGGCACGATAAGGCACACGATGCCGGGCATGCGCATGACGCGGGTGATCACCACGAGGTCTTTGACCCCCAGGATATGCGTAATATGGGCGGCCTGCGCAAGAAAATCCCCTGGACGTTCTGGACCTACATGGCCGGGACGCTGGCCCTGGCAGGCATCTTCCCGTTTGCCGGGTTCTGGTCGAAGGACGAGATTTTGCTGGATGCCTCGCATTTTGAAGCCACCACGCTGGTGTACTGGCTGCTGGTGATCGCCGCGGCCTTCACGGCCTTTTATATGGGGCGGCAGGTGTGGATGGTCTTTTTTGGGCAACCTCGCCACCATGCCGCCGAAGAGGCCAAAGAAAGCCCCTGGACGGTGATCTTACCGCTGGTGGTCTTGGCCGTTCTTTCCGCCCTGGGCGGTTTCATGAACTGGCCTTTCGAGAGCGGACTGGAACCTCACCGCTTTGGTCATTGGCTGGGTTACACCCTGGAAGTCTCCACCGGGCACGAACTGCATGTGCCTGAATTTAGCTTCAGTGTAGCGCTCCAATCGACCGCGATCGCCCTGCTGGCGATCCTGGTCTCCTGGCTGATCTACGGGCGCAAGCCGCTGCAAAAAGGGCAGACCGACCCGCTCCAGAAAGCACTGGGACCGGTTTTCAAGGGGATGAATGCCAAGTGGTGGGTGGATGAACTCTACCAGACCCTGTTCCTGACCCCCTACGAAAAATTAGCGCAGTTCTTGTCCCAGACCATCGACTGGAACTTCTGGCACGACTGGTTCCATGAAAAGGGCATCCGGGATAACTTCCAGCGACTGGCCAATTTCCTGGCGAACCCGATTGACCTGGGAGTGATTGATAAGATTTCTTATTTACTGGCACAAGGGGCACAAGGCTCGGCTGGATGGCTGAGTAAACTGCAAAGTGGATTTGTGCGTAACTACGCTCTGGCCGTTTTCACGGGCGTGGTGGTGATTTTGGGTTACCTGGTCTTGGTCCGGTAGCCGACATTTCGATAAAGAGGATTGTAATGGACTTTATTCTAGAACCACTCAATTTGGTAACATTCTTCCCGCTCCTGGGGGTGTTCGTTCTGCTGTTCCTGAAAAAAGAGCACAAGGACGCCGCTCGCTGGACTGCCCTGGTCGCCTCCCTGGTGACGTTTGGCATCTCACTGTGGGTACTGGCACAGTTCAACGCCGCGGAGACAGGTCTGCAGATGGAGATCAACGCCACCTGGTTTACGTTCGGTGCCTGGGAGATCAAATACGCCCTGGGTGTCGATGGCCTGAGCATCCTGCTTCTGCTGCTGACCACCTTCCTGACCCCGATTTCGATCCTGTCCACCTGGACCGCGGTCCAGGATCGGGTGCGGGATTTCATGCTCTTCTTCCTCTTGCTGGAAGTCGGTATGGTTGGCGTATT
>DNGN01000092.1:5858-23875 GCA_003486225.1 Chloroflexota bacterium | reverse complement strand
CAAAAGGAGACAAATATGAATAAGTCTACGTTTATCCGCATCAGTGGCTGGTCGCTGATCCTTGGGGCAGTTGCCTTTGCATTCCTCTTCCTGGTATGGTATCTGGACGAAAATTACCCCCTGCTCCACTGGGAAGATACCTATGGGTTTGCCGGCTATATCAGCGGGTTTATGGTAGCCCCTTTTCTGACCGCGATCGGCGTATTGGGGATACGTTCCCGGTACGGAAACGCCATCGGATCTGGCCGCAGTACCGCCTTACTGTTGACAACCATCGCCGGGCTGGGACTGNNCCGCGCTGGAACGGGCTGCCAATCGTAGCCGGGATCATCTTCCCCATCATGCTGTTTTTTAACTTCGTCTTGAGAAGTCTCAACGAATTTAACGGGCTGGGGGGAGCGGGAATTTTGATCCAGTTGGTTTCGATGATGGTTCTCGGTTTTATCCTGCAAGGGGATGCGCCTCAGGAAGAAGCCCAAATGGCCGCCTGATCTGTGCAAATGAAAAGGAGCGGATCGTAAAGATTCGCTCCTTTCTTTCTATTAACCAATCGCTGGTTACCAAAATCTGAACCTAAAAGAACCACGTGTCTGATTGATAAGGATCTGAAAATGTCACTTTATCCATCCAAAACAGTCGGCCGGCTCTCATTGTTCATCGTGTTCCTCAGCCCCTTAGGCGCTATTTTTCTACTCCTCTTCTTCATCGGCAAATTCGACCAGATTGAGTGGCTGCTCCCTTTCGGACCTGCCAACGATGTGATTGGGCTGACCATCTCCGTCCTGACTTGTGTGATGGCTGTCATGCTTCTGCCATTGCCCAGAAAAAAGCCTGTCCTGTTTATCGGTTTCCTGATTTTGATTTCCGCAGCCTGGGCCGGAGCAGCCATCGTCACCGTTTATTCGCTGCGAGAAGGCGTGCTGATGCCCAACCATATTTACTATACCCTCAGACTTAAGTACGGCCTTGGTTTCATTACCGATCATAACGGTCTTTTTGGGCAGGGCCTGATCGGCCTTTGGCTGACCGCGGTGAACCTCTACGCCTACATACAAAAGTTCTGGCCCCGTTCAACAGCCATCCTTGGTGTTGTTTCTGGTATTATCCAATTACTTGGATTGCTTGACCTGTCGATCGCTTATTCGGGGGTTGGCGGTCAACTAATCTGGAACTTCTTACTCGGCCGCTGGATAACCCAAAGAGAGAATCTGGCTGACCGACCAGCAGATGATAAAAGGAAATGGGAGATCAGATGAATAAAGCAAGACTATCTCGTATCGGTGGCTGGGCACTCACCCTGGCAGGGTTGAGATTATTTCTCTTTGTCCTGGTGATTTATGTTTTCCCAAACAGTTATGCCTGGTATGTTCAGGACACTTCTATCTTTACGGCAGCCCACCAATTGATCGTTTTCGTGCTCGGTCCCCTGTTCATGCTGTTCGGGTTGCTCGGTCTGCGGGCGCGCTATGGCAAGCAGGTAGGATGGTGGGGGCGGAACGCCTTACTGCTCGGTGCCATCATGGATCCACTTCTGGTCTATGCCCCGCTGATTCTATATGCAGGTATTGCTGTGTATTTCACCCTCCCTGCGCTGGCCCTTGGGCAAATCGGCCTGGCAATCTTCGGTGTTGCCGCACTGAAGCACAAGCCGCTCCCGCGCATGAATTGGCTGCCGCTGGCTGCCAGTGTATGGTATCCGATAGCCTATCCGCTGCGTTTTTTTGTGTTATCTGAATATTTTTATGTTTATTCAAGCAACCGCCTTGACCCAGCAGACGTGATGGATGCGTTGGTATTTGGTGGGATATTCGTTCAGGCGATCGCAATGATGGTGCTCGGTTGGACCTTGCATGGGGATGTACCACAAGAAGAACCCCGCGCCACGACCTGACGAAGAATTTCATCCTGCCTTGATATAATTTCAGTATGAAGCACAAACTCTCGACCGACCTGATGCCGGAGAGCAGAAAAAGTTGAACCATGAAAACCGTTGAAGTAAAAGACCGTGCAGAGTGGCGCGCCTGGCTGGCGGCCCACCACAACACCGAAACTGAAGCCTGGCTGGTATATTTCAAGAAAGCCAGCGGGAAGCCCTCGCTGGATTACGGCGAAACGGTGGAAGAAGCCTTGTGCTACGGCTGGGTGGACAGCATCATCAAAAAACTGGACGAAGAGCGCTACGTGCGCAAGTTCACGCCGCGCAAAGACGACAGCCAATGGTCTCCTTCCAATATCAGGCGCGTGAAGCAGTGCATCAAAAAAGGGATCATGACTGAATACGGGATGAGCAAAGTGACCGCAGCAAAACAAAGTGGACAGTGGCACCAGCCAGTGCAAAAACCCGTGCTGGATTTTGACATGCCGCAGGAATTTGCAGAAGCCCTGAGTAAAAACCCAGAAGCCAGGCGCACATTCGAGAGCCTGGCCCCGACCTACCAGAAGCAGTATCTGGGCTGGATCATTACCGCCAAGCGGGCTGAGACCCGGCAAAAGAGGATCANNAATTTATTTCAGGGAATTTGCTGTATACTGTTGAATATAGACCACTGCTTTGCACCCAGATAGGGTAACTTCACAGCCTCAATGCCTTGTACAAAAATAAGATAACCACTTCACGGCTTAAGGGGGACAGGGAACGATATCGGTTCAATGTTCGGTCTTCTTGGAGGTAATAGATGAAACGCTTATCTTTTCAAACGCTTCTCTTTGCAGCCCTCTCTTTGACCTTCATCATTTTGATCACCTTTCTAAGTGCGGATTTTCCGCCCTATCCACTGGCCAGCTACCAGGATGCCTTTGACATTTTCACGCCGCTGGTGCTGATCCCCGTCTACTGGATGCTCTTCAAGAACGCTACAAAAGCCGGGAGTAAACGCATTGAAGAAGTCATCTTCCTGATCTTTGCCGCCCTCTGGGTGTTAGGCCAGGGCATGCACCTNNACATCAAAGGCACAGATATCTATCATCTGACCTATTTCTACGATGAGCATCTGGGCCACATCTTATGGCATCTCGGGATATTGGGGCTGGGCGGGCTGCTGGTGTACCGCGAGTGGCGCAAACCTCCTGGCGAGACCACTGTCTGGTGGGCGACTGCATTGGGCGGGCTGATCTATGGCTTTACCTATTTTGCCATTTTCCTGGAAGGGCAGACCCTGGTGCTTGGTTATCCTGCCTCTGCCATCTTCGTGGCCTTTACCCTGATCTCACAGCGCAAACATCTTCATCAGCGGCCCTTGCTGGCCTTCTTCTTCAGCACCTGCTTGCTGGCTTTTATACTCTTCAGTGGCTGGGGGCTGTACTGGGGCTATTTCCCTCAACCCAGCGAGGTAGGCATACCCTAGCGCTCACATCTGGCAAGCTCATTGCTTGCCGTAATCCGCGGTAGACCAGCGCTCCGGCATCATCCGCACCAGCAGCTCCTGATCATCGATGGTATCCTGAACGTACTGTTCGCCTTCCTCCTGCCCCAGGTAACGCACGGCAATCGGTTTCAGGTCACGGAAGTGGTCGGCATCTTCAATCGACAGCACCGGGCCCTCTACGCTGACATACTGGTAGGGCGGGGCTTCGTTTTGCACGCAGAGCGTAAAGCGCCCGGTTTCCTCCAGCAGTCTGGCTTTGACTGAGGCCTTATAGGTAACCAACTTAATCTCCTGCCCGGGTTCGTACCAGTACCAGATCGGCACCAGCACGGGGCCGCGGTCAGGGGCATTGATTCCGATCACACCGACATGCAGATCTGCCAAAAAAGCCTCGCGTTCCTCACGGGTCATGATATATGACATGCTCGCCTCCTCAGGGAAAAATGTCCTTCTACAATTTTATAGCGGTGGTTGGGGTCTCTCGATATTGCTGTTGATAGACTCATAGGTATCTTCAGCAATTTTGGTAATGAAGTGCGGCTCTTTAAGGGTAATGGCGCTGTGCTGGCAGTCCACCAGCCCTTGATTCTCCCACTTGCTCAGCGTGCGGCTGACGGTATAGAGCGTGGTACCAGACATATTTGCAATATCCTGGCGGGTAAGCTTAAACCCCAGCGATATTCCGTTCTCGGTATGCTTCCCGCTCTGCCCGGCCAAACGCAGCAGCGACCTGGCGATCCTTCTCTCCACCCGCTCGGTGGAAAGTTCCCGGATGCGGTCCTGGAAGTTAAGGATGAACTTGGAGAGGATACGGATCGAATTGATGGCGATCTGCGGATAATGGAGGAGCCATTTTTTCATCATCTCCTCGCTCCAGGCCAGGCACTGGCTTGGCTCGACAGCCTGGGCCGTAACGGGGAACCTGATTTCCCGCAGTACGGCAATGATGCCAAAGGCTTCACCAGGGGAAAGATAGTGGAGGGTTACCTGGTCCCCTTCCGGAGTCAATTGAGAGAGCATGATGCGGCCTTCGATCAGCACATAAAACACATCTGCAGGATCCTCTTGATAAAAGAGAACTCCATCCTGCTGAAAAGTCACCAGTTGCGAATCCGCGATGATGTTTTCAAGCTGGTCTTTTTTAATCCCCTCAAACAATGCGATTGAAACTAAATACTGCAGGATCTGGTTTTTATCCATTGTATCTGGCTTTCGGGGCAAACAGGCATGCGGGAGAAATAACCACGATGAGCCCACCAATTAGTGTGCCGCATCTTTGCGCTAGCGCAAAGATATTTCAACTCGAATCCATTATAGTGTATTTGGAGGAAAAATATAAAATTTTCACCTTCGATTGTAAATGAACTCGAACTTTACTAAATTCCCATATCCAATAATTGATTTTTGAGACCTCGTTTAACCAAGAAATCTTTGCCTTACAGCTCTATACATTAACCAAAACTTAACGGGAGAACATCATGAGATCAAGAAAACTAATCTGGAGCCTGATGCTATTAATAGTGGTGCTTTACGCCTGTTCCGGGGTGCAAGAAGAGATCAGCACAAAGGAATTTGTCCTCACAACCGGTTTCCAGGAAGGCAACCTGGCTTTCCTGGGCGTGAGCGGGGAAATCAACGGAGTTTACAACCCGGTTCTGGCCGGTGAGCCCGGTGAGGTTGTGACGGTAACCTTGATCAACGGGGGATATGCTGCCCATAATTTTTCAGTGCCGGAAATAAACCTTGAAAGCGAAACGGTCAGCCATAAAGGCGACACAGTATCGATCACCTTTACCCTTCCCGAAGATTCGGTGGTGCTGGATTACTACGACAGTGCCAGCAACCATGCGGCCCTGGGTATGCAAGGGGTCCTATCCGTTGGCATGGCCGAACGGCACGTTTCGGATTCAGACTCAGGGCACAGTGATGGATCCGCACCGCAAGGCCTGGATGCAGCAGCGATCATGCAAAAGAGCGGCTGCGGCGCCTGCCACTCAATTCCGGGTGTCCCTGGAGCAGTCGGAGTAATTGGTCCAAATCTGAGCGACATGGCCCAGATGGCTGCCGAACATATAGAAGAAAGTGATTATACCGGCAGTGCAACCAGCGTTAAAGACTATATCCATGAATCGCTCACCGACCCCAGCGCTTTTGTTTCAGCGCACTGCCCCAGCGGCCCGTGCGAGGACGGGTTAATGCCCTCCTTTACAGGGGTCCTCAGCATGCAGGAAATCGAGGCGATTGCGGATTATTTAGTCGATTCGCCAGCAGGCGAACATGCGATGGCAGCTGATAGCCACTCGGGCGGAACAGCAGCCATCTCCGCTGGCCCAGCGGATGCCGGCGCAGTCGATATTGTGCGGGACCCAACCGATCTACCCGGCCCAATCGGTGAGCGAGAACCCGAAACCCTGCGCCTTGAATTGGTGACCAGTGAAGTGTCGGGACAATTGGCCGATGGCACGACCTATACCTTCTGGACATTTGACAATAAAGTGCCGGGGCCCTTTATCCGGGTGCGCGTGGGCGATACTGTCGAACTCACCCTTAAGAATTCACCCGCCAGCATGATGACTCACTCGATCGACCTGCACGCGGTTACGGGCCCTGGTGGTGGCGCAGTTGCCACCCAGACCCAACCCGGCGGCGAGACCATGTTCACTTTCAAGGCCATCAACCCGGGCCTGTATGTTTACCACTGCGCTACCCCGATGGTCGCACAGCATATTGCCAACGGCATGTACGGGTTGATCCTGGTAGAACCGGAAGGCGGTTTACCCCCTGTGGATCGCGAATTCTATGTCATGCAGGGCGAGCTGTATACCGCCCAACCATTCGGAACTGCAGGTGCGCTGACAGAGGATACTACCAAACTGCTGGCGGAAAACCCCGAATACTTTGTATTCAATGGGGCTGCGCTGGCACTTGCTGGTGATGCACATGCCCTGCGTGCCAATGTTGGCGAGACGGTGCGCATTTTCTTTGGGGTAGGTGGCCCAAACTTTACCTCCTCCTTCCATGTCATCGGTGAGATCTTCGACCGTGTTTACGACCAGGCCTCGCTGACCTCTTCCCCGCTAACCGATGTACAAACCACCCTGGTTCCACCAGGCGGTGCCACGATGGTTGAATTCAGCCTCCAGGTGCCCGGACGCTACATCCTGGTAGACCATGCCCTCTCCCGCTTACAGCGCGGGCTGGCCGGGTATCTGTATGCGGAAGGCGATCCCAATTTGGAGATCTTCAACGGGGAAGCCAGCGGTGAGGAATAAGGCAAAAGCAAAAAGGTCTCTGCAACGGGTAATCTGAATGAATCAAAAAACGGGCATCTTGTGATGCCCGTTTTTTGATTCATTCNNGAAGAGCGCCGCGAATCCCAGCAGCACCAGCGCAGGCAGCCAGGCCGCTTCCAAGCCCATGCCGCGACCCAGAATATCCTTCAGCCCATCAATCATCCAGGCCACATGGGTGAAATGCCCGATCCTTTGCACGGTCTCGCTGGTAAACTCCAGCGGCATCCAGGCCCCGCCCAACCCCGAGAAGACAAACATCGGCACCAAGGAGTACACCACCACCAGTTCAGAGGTCTTGGCCAGCGCACCGATCAGCAAGCCAAGTGCCCCGCTGGCCATGGCGGAGGTGACCAGAATTAACATCGTCGCCAAAGGCTGTCCAAAGTAATCCAGGTCGAGGAAGATCTGCCCAAACACAGCCAGGATCAGCAGTTGAACCAGGATGATGGTGGTCATGGCCAGGTAATGCCCCAACAAGATTCCGCTGCGAGAGATGCCGGTGGTCAGCATGCGGGACAAAGACCGAGAACGCTTCTCGGAAACCAGCACCTCAGCCACACCGATCAGCCCGGCAATGGCAAACTGGGCCATCATGGCCGGAGAGGATTGTACAAATGCGTTCTCCGACATGGCAATATTTTCCTCTTCTGTCTCTGCACCCACATACCGCTTGACGGCGGCTACCGAAGGGGTTTCCCAGCCGGTCAGGGCCAAAACCAGCCCCTCATCGAAATACGCCTGGGCTTCCGCCTGGGAGCTGAAGTCTGCTAACTGCTGGTATGCCTGCTGGCTGAGCGAGGCAGCCAACACCGAATGCAACATCTGGCTGTAAGCGGCCATCAGGGCATTGTTCACAGAGAACCCTACCGTTGGGGCAGCCTCATCGCTGACGACCGTCAGGAAGGCGGTTTCACCTGAGCGCAGTTTTGCCTCAAATCCCTCCGGGATAAAGAAGGCAGCCGCCAGATCGCCATCAGCAACTGCTTTGCGAAGGCTGGCCTCATCCGCCTCCTGGTCAAACTCCAGCCGGATGACCTCTGAAGGCCCGAGCAGGTCCAGATAAGCGGTGCTGAAGGAAGACTGATCCTGGTCGAGCACGCCGACTGGCAGCCGGTTGTCTTGCTCGCCCCCCATGCCATTAAAACCGCCGAACATGAAACCGAACAACACCGTAAAGATCATCGGCATCACCAGCAGGAAGAACGAAGTCTGCCACTGCTGAAAAAGCTGCTTCAAATCTTTGATTGCAAGTGTAATGATACGCATGATCCAACTCCTATGCAAAACGTTTTTGAAAGCGGCGGAAACCAAACAGGAACAACACCGCACTCCAACCCACCAAGCCTGCCAGATATGGCAGTACCTCTCCAACAGGCTGAGCATCAAAAATCCGGATCAAGGCCTGGTTTGCCCAGCCCTGCGGGACAAACAAAGTAAGTGAACTGATCACCTGGCTTGAGGCAGGAGAAGACATCATAAAAATCTCTGACATGCCCAGCATACCGGTGACCGTGACACCAGCTCCGTTGATGGCTCCTGCCTGACGGCGGTCCTTAGCCAGTGAGATGGCAAACAAGCCGAAGGTCGCCGCGCCAAAGGTGGTAACGAGAGTGAAAAGCGCTAACTGCAGCAAGTTACCCCAGGCAATATGGAACACCAGCCAGCCAAACAGCAGCAATACGCTGATCTGGATAAAGATCATTAAGGCAGCCGCCAGCAGCTTGCCGAACAGGATCGCACTGCGTGGGGTGGCTGTACTGAAGAGGCGCGCCAGGGTGCCCTCTTCCTCTTCTTTCAGGATGGTATTGCTGGTGTAGGTTCCAGTAAAGAAGGCGTAGAAGATCATCATTCCTCCCATGATCATCCCCAACATACCGGTGGTACCGCCATTCTCAGGCTGTGATTCACCCGCCGTGTTCTGGCTGCGGATCAGGTTGGACTCGCCCCCCATGCTTTGAACAGCCAGGGTGTAGTCTGCGATCAAACCCTGGGTCTGTTCAGGGGTAAGAGACAATCCACTTTGTGCCAGCTGGTCTGCCGCAACACCCAGCATGATCTGGCTGCCCGCAAAGCTGATCATAAACTGGTTGACAATGGTTTCTACAATCCCCGGCCCCAAGGTTAGCGTGGGATCCTGGTAGAGTTCGACCTGGGTCTGGATACCGCTTGCTACCAGGGCGTCTGAAAAATCAGCTGGGATCAGGATCGCCACCTGGGCCTGCTGCTGGTCCACCGCCTGGCGAGCGGCCGCAGCGTCATCGGTCATGGTCACCGACAACAGGTCGGAAAGCATTTCGCTGCCGAGCGCACCGGCCATAATCTCACCCATTTGGCCTGTATCCTGGTTGACCAAATAGACCGGAATGGCCAAAAGCTGGAAGGCGGGTTCAGAGTCCTCCTCACCACCGTTGAAGATAAATGAAAACAAGCTGGTGATCAGGATCGGGATCAGGAACATGAAGGCGATCGCAAAAAAGCTGCGAAAGGACTGCTTCATGTCTTTGATGGCAATTTCAACGGCTTTCATATTGTTCTCCTTATGATTCCCGCAAGCCGCGACCAGTGAGGTGCAGGAATACAGTTTCCAGATTGGGTTCGTGCACGGTGACCGAAGTGATATGCAAGTGATCTTGGGCTGCGGCTTCAAACAAATGCGGCAGCACCTGATCGCTGTCCTCCACCAGCAGGGTGGCTTTATCCGTATCCGGGGAGATGGTTTTGACACCCGGCAAGGATGCCCAAGCATCGAGCTGGTGCTCGATGGAGGTGCTGAAGGACAGTTCGATGCGATCCAGTTCGCCAACAATCTTCACCAGCTGCGCATGGCTCCCCTGGGCAATCACTTTGCCATGATCCATGATGGCAATCTTATCGGAAAGTTCCTGGGCTTCTTCCATATAGTGGGTAGTATAGAGCACCGTCATGCCTTCCCGGTTGAGTTCCTTGACGCTGTCTAAGATCTTGCGGCGGCTTTGCGGGTCAATCCCGACGGTCGGTTCATCCATAATGACAATGCGCGGCTTGTGCAGCAGTGCAACCCCGATATTCAACCGGCGCTTCATGCCGCCAGAAAATTTCTCGACCTTGTCTTTTTGCCGATCGCTCAGTTCGATCATCTCCAAGATCTCATCCACCCGGCGAGATAGTTCTGCGCCTTTCAGGCCATACATCTTTCCCCAAAAAGTGAGATTCTCGCGGCAAGTCAGGTCCTCATAAAGTGCGATATCCTGTGGGACGACACCGATATTGGCCTTGGCCTGCAAGGCAGATTTGGTAATCGAATGACCGAGAATCAAGGCATCCCCCTGATTGGGGTGCAGCAGGCCCGAGATCACTGAAATGATGGTGGACTTACCCGCCCCATTCGGCCCCAGCAGGCTAAAAACGCTGCCAGCCTCGATATCCAGGGAAACCCCCTGGACTGCCTGGATGTCACCATAGGCCTTATATAGATCTTTGATTTCTATTGCATGTTTGGGGTTCATCAATTTTCTCCTTCGCTGTGAACGCTGCGCGATGTAATGTCTTTTTACCTGCTTCTAGTCTACCAACCGGGCAGGTTTCTGCCATCGGATATCCCTCCGGGCACACCTGCCTTAAACGACAATGTCGTATTGTCCGATGGCAAATTGTGCCAAGCTGGGTAAAATAGACTCATCATGGAAAATAAGAAAAGCCTGCTGACAAAAATCAATCGCTTTCTCTTTCCTCTCGAGCAGTCTGAACGTGAAGGAGACAGAGAAGTCCTGCCGTTCTTTTCCCTGATCACCCTGGCAATGATCTGGATGTACAGCGTATATGTGAGGCAGATTGAAGAGCTTTACATCCGGGTGCTCTTCACTGTGCTGATGCTCTTGCATTTGGGGCTTTACTGGACCATCTTCCGTCTCATCCACCGGCCTAACCTGGTACGGTTGTATTTTGCCACCCAGGGCATACTGGCCTTTATGCTGATATTATTGGGCGGCGATTTTGGGCTTTCGATCGGGCTGTACAGCTCCTTAATTGGCAATGCCGTTGGTGCTCTGCAAAAGAAAAGAGACCTTTTGTATGTCGTCATCGGCTATCTTTGCCTGGCGGCGATTTCCATCATTGTTATTTCGGGCATCGAAGTGATCGTGCAATGGTCATTTATCGCCATCCCATCGATCATATTCTCTGGTTTCATCGCCTATATGTTCCGCCGCCAACTGGAGGTGCGGGAAAAGACCCAAATGCTGCTGGAAGAGCTGCAAAAAGCCCATACGCAATTAGAAGCTTATGCCAAACGGGTAGAAGAACTGACCCTGACCACCGAACGCCAGCGCATGGCCAGAGAGCTGCACGATACTCTGGCACAGGGACTGACGGGCCTGGTGCTGCAGCTGGAAGCCGCCAGCACGCATATTGAGAAACAAAATACCCAACGGGCGCAGGAGATCCTGGACAGCGCCATGACCCAGTCCCGCACCACACTGGCAGAGGCCCGCAAAGTGATCGACGATCTGCGGTCTGGCAAACAAGGCCAGCAGACATTCCTTGAACAAATCCAAAGAGAAGCCCAACAGCTGAAAAACATGTCCGGGGTTGCTTGTGAGGTGGATGTACGCATCTCCCGCCCGCTTTCGCAGGAGGTACAAACCCACCTGCTGAAAATTGTTACCGAAGGGCTGTACAATATTGCCAAACACGCCCAGGCCAACCAGGCTTGGCTGCGGCTGACGGAGAACAAATCTCACCTGGTGCTTGAGATCGAGGATGACGGCCTTGGTTTTGTGCCAGACTCGGCTCATGCAAACAGCGGACATTACGGCCTGCTGGGGATCCGCGAGCGAGTAGACCTGCTTAACGGAGAATTTTCCCTGGACAGCCAGCCACAGCAAGGGACCTGTTTGCTGATCCAGATTCCGCTGGACGCGAAGGAAGAATATGTTGCCTGAGAAGACGATCCGAGTTTTGATTGTAGATGACCACCTGATTGTGCGCCAGGGGCTTCAGCTGATCTTTGAAACGGAAAGCAGCGTCCAGGTGGTCGGAGAGGCCGAAGACGGCCTGCAAGCTGTACATCTGGCGGCCGAACTCAGCCCGGATATCATCCTGATGGATCTGCAAATGCCCCGCCTGGATGGCCTTTCAGCGGTCAAACAGATTCTGGAACAGCGCCCAAAAAGCCGCATCATCATCCTGACGACTTACAATGAAGATGAGCTGATGTACAAATGTCTGCAAGCTGGGGCCAAAGGATTTTTGCTCAAAGATACCGGGCGCGAAGCCCTGATGAACACGATCCATGCCGCCATGCGCGGCGAAACACTGCTGAACCCGGAAATTATGCAGAAGGTGCTGGCATACCCGCAGCGACCGCAGCAACCCAGCACCGGCAGCACTCTGCTGAGCGAGCGCGAGCAGGAAGTTTTGCAGGCCGTAGCCAGGGGCAGCACAAATAACCAGATTGCCTATGAGTTGGGGATCAGCGAACGCACAGTCCGGGCTCACCTGACCAGTATTTACAATAAGTTCGGAGTGTCCTCCAGGGGTGCTGCGATTGCCTATGCTGCCCAGCACAACCTCCTGAAGAACTAAATTTTATCTTCCAATTGACAAACTGAATGCTGGGCCGTCAGGCAGGCTTCAAACCATCCGGGCCAGCTAGGGGCTGGCCGCGCTGCCTTTCCAGGGGAGATAGGGTATCCGGGTTTCCAGAATCAAAAAATTTGTTTCGACCAAATAAGGTAAAATCAACCTGACCAACTTGGGTTGGCCATGTTGAGAGAAATGATGGATCGCTGATCCTGTAATGAGGTGGCATGGAGTCCGAATATACAAAAATAATTTTAGACAACGGGCTGACCGTGATGCTGAAAGAGATGCACACCGCTCCGCTGGCCAGTGCCTGGACATGGTATAAGGTGGGTTCCAGGCATGAGACCGCCGGGATGACCGGAGCATCCCATTGGGTGGAGCATATGCTGTTTAAAGGCACTCCCCAATATCCCAACGGCGTGCTGGATAAAGCCATCTCACGCCTGGGCGGGTACTGGAACGCCATGACCTACCTGGACTGGACGACGTACCTAGCCACCATGCCTGCCAGCAAGATCGACCTGATCCTTTCGCTGGAAGCCGACCGCATGGTGAACAGCGTCTTTTCCGAAGAAGATGTAGCATCGGAGAGGACCGTGATCATTTCCGAACGGCAGGGCAACCAGAACAACCCGGGGTTTTTGCTGGCCGAACTGGTTCAGGCAGCGGCCTTCAGGGTGCATTCCTATCACCACCAGGTGATCGGGGATATGGCAGACCTGGAGACCATGAGCCGGGAGCAGCTTTACAACCACTACCGCCGCTACTACCAGCCGGGCAATGCTGTGCTGGCGGTAGCAGGAGCCTTTGAAACCAAAGCTGTCCTGGATCGCATTCAAGAGCTGTATGCCGCCATCCCGGCTGGGGAAATGCCTGCATTCAGCACGCGGGCCGAACCCCCTCGCCAGGGTGAACACAGGGTGGAGCTCGAGGGACCGGGAGACACCGCCTTCGTCCAGATCGCCTACCCCGCACCTGCCGGACATGCGGAGGATTTTTTCGCCTTTTTGGTGCTGGACAGCTTGCTTTCCGGCCCCAGCAACCTGAATATTTTCGGCGGCGGGATTTCGAACAAGACTTCGCAGCTTTACCAATCCCTGGTTGAAAAAGAGATCGCGGTTTCAGTTTACGGCGGCATCCAGGCCTCTGTAGACCCATATCTCTACGAGGTTATCATCACCATTCATCCAGACAGCACTCCCGAAAAAGCGATGCATGCCTTCGATGAGCAAATAGCCCTGGTGCAGGAAAAACTGCCCCTGCGCAGCGAGCTGGAGCGCGCCGTAAAACAAGCCAAGGCCCTGTTTGCCTATGGCTCGGAATCAATTACCAACCAGGCGTTCTGGCTTGGGTTTGCGGAGATGTTCGCTTCGTATGCCTGGTTCCAGACCTACCTGGACAAACTTGCCGCAGTAACCCCTGAGGATGTTCAGCGGGTCGCGCGCACTTATCTCAGGCGCAACGCCCGGGTGGTCGGCACCTACCGGCCGGATGGAAGTGAGGCGACCGAATGATCTCTCAGCTAAAACTCCCGCTAAACGATATCCCCGGTGCAGATGATATTCTGCGCAAAGAACTGCGAAACGGGATCGTGGTTTTGGCACGCGCCAACTTTCACAGCCCCTCCGTGGTGGTCAGCGGCTACCTGCAGGCAGGCAGCATCTACGATACAGACAAAAAACTTGGGCTGGCGGATTTTACCGCCAGCGCGCTGATGCGCGGCACCAAAAAGCACTCCTTTTCCCAGATCTACGAACAGCTCGAATCTGTGGGGGCCTCCCTGGGGTTCTCGGGCAGCACCCACACAGCCGGTTTTTCCGGGCGCGCCCTGAGCGAAGACCTGCCAATGCTCCTGGCTCTGCTGAGCGAAACCCTGCGCACCCCCACCTTCCCGTCCAGGCAGGTGGAAAAACTGCGCGCAGGCTTGCTGACCAACCTGGACCTTCAGCAGCAGGACACCAAGGACCGCGCAGGCCTTGCCTGGGATGAAATTGTCTACCCCAACCACCCTTATGGCCGGCCAGATGAAGGCAACCTGGCAACCGTACCCGCCATCCGGCGCGGCGACCTGCAGTCATTCCACCGCAAGCACTACGGGCCCAAAGGGCTGGTGATTTCGATCGTCGGCGGTATCGATCCCGAACAGGCTGCCGAACTGGTAGATAGCGCCATGGGAGATTGGCGAAACCCGGCCCAGCCTTCCCCGCCTTCCCTCCCGCAATGGCAGCCGCTGCCTGAGCAAAATCACCTGCATATCTTCATGCCAGCCAAGAGCCAAAGCGATATAATCATCGGCACAGCAGGGCCGGAGCGCAAGGCAGAAGACTACCTGCCGGCGGCCATCGGGAATAATATCCTGGGAAATTTTGGGCTGATGGGCCGCCTGGGAGAATCGCTGCGAGAGAAAGCCGGGCTGGCCTATTATGTATACAGCAGCCTGGGCAGCAGCTTGGGGCCTGGTGCCTGGACGGTTGAAGCAGGTGTGGATCCAAAAGATGTGGAACAGACTATAAAAATGATCTTTGCTGAACTGCACCAGTTTGTCACTGAACTGGTGAGCGAAGAAGAGCTCAGCGATGTGCAAGCCAACCTGATCGGCTCGCTGCCGCTGTCACTTGAATCGAATGCCGGAGTCGCCTCGCGCCTGCTGCACATGGAACGGCACCAGCTTGGGCTCGACTATTTGCGAAACTATCCCGAGATAATCCGCTCAATCACGCGGGAGTCTGTGCTTGCAGCAGCCTCCCGCTATCTGGACCTCGACCGGCTGGCCGTGGTGGTGGCCGGCCCAGGAGACGAACAGGAGTAAGGGCATGAGCAAACTGGCAACAGGGGTAGACCTGATCGAGATTTCCCGTATCTCCCGGGCGGTTGACCGCCACGGTGAGCGCTTTTTGCGGCGCATCTTCACCAGCAAAGAGCTTGCCCTGATCAGCCATAAACCCGCCTCCCTGGCAGGGCGCTTTGCCGCCAAAGAAGCTGTGGCCAAAGCACTGGGCAGCGGGATTGGGGATGTGGGCTGGACAGAGATCGAGATCCTGCGCGGGCCCAATAACGAACCGGAACTGCACCTGCACGGGAATGCCCGCAGGGTGGCCGAGCAGTTGGGGTACCATACCTGGTCGATCAGCCTGAGCCACTCAATGGATTTTGCGATTGCCATGGTCACCGCTATGGGAGACTGAGATCTGCAACCANNATTATTCTCAAACCTTTCCCAAAAACTGCCCGGAAAAGCCGGGCATTTTTTGTTATGCAGTGAGATTACACAACCGGATGCCTGCAGCACCTCAAAGTTGTAAAAAAGTTATTAAAATCTACATAAATCTACATTTACGAATTGATAAAAATTTAGTATAGTTGTGCAATCAGCTTGCCTGGAGCATTGATGACTATAAAAAGAATTCAATTAGGCCTCATTCACGTCGCGGTAGCGATTTCCTTGGTCCCTTTCAACAGCACTCTGAACCGGGTGATGATTAAGGAATTGGCGCTCTCCACATTACTGGTCGCAGCCCTGGTATCGCTTCCCTATCTTTTTTCTCCCATCCAAGTAGCCATTGGTTCATTTTCTGATCGCTATCCGCTTTTCGGATGGAGACGGTCGCCATATATTGCCTTAGGGTTGCTTTTATGCGTCGGTGGCCTGATTGCCGCCCCAAACACAGCCTACCTGATCGTGGAGAACCGCTGGCTGGGCATCCTCTTGGGAATAGTGGTGTTTGGTGCCTGGGGGATGGGATATAACCTGGCCTCAGTCTCCTACTTCGCCCTGGCAACGGAAATATCGGGAGAAAAACAGCGCTCACGCACCATTGCCGTGATGTTCTTCATGATGATCGTCAGCATCATCCTAACCTCCCTGATCCTAGGCAACATGCTGGAAAGTTATACCCCCGAATCGCTCAACCGGGCTTTTACCCTGGTAGGAATAATTGCCCTGGCTTTGGGAGTGCTCGGCTTGTTCCGTCTCGAACCCCGCTCTTCAGCCACAAGGGCAGAAGCGCAAGACGAAACACACAGCTGGAAAGAGATGTTTGCCACCATCACCAGCAACAAGCAAGCCACCAAGTTCTTCTGGTACCTGCTGCTGCTGCTGACCGCCATCCTGGGACAGGATATCTTGCTGGAGCCGTTCGGCGCTGAAGCCTTCGGGTTATCCGTGCAGGCCACTACCCGCATTACAGCACTCTGGGGGTCATTCTTCCTCGTTTCGCTCTCGGTAGGGGCTGTATTGGAAAAAAAGGTCGATAAAATCACCCAGGCAAAAATCGGTGCCTGGAGCGGAATCATCGCCTTTTTCCTGATCGTTCTGAGCGGCGTGGTTAACCTGCTCTGGCTGTTTTACCTGGGTGTAATTGTCCTTGGCCTGGCAACCGGGTTGTCAACCGTCTCAAATTTGTCTTTGATGCTGGATATGACCAGCGTCGGCAGTGTGGGGATCTTCATCGGCGCCTGGGGAATGGCTAGCGCTGTTGCCCGGCTGGTCGGCAATTTACTCAGCGGTGCCATCCGCGAGAGCTTCACCGTCCTGCTGAACAATCAGGTAGGCGGTTATCAGACTGTTTTTATTGTTGAAATCATCCTTCTGATCATATCATTATCCATTTTACGGGGCGTTGATGTAAGCCTGTTTCAGAAACAAGCCAGCAATCAGGCTTCATATCTTGAACGCGCTGTAATCGCAAGCGAGGTGTAAGTTATGCCAGGTAATTGGTTAACACTAACGGAAGTTTCTGAAATTTTAGGTATTCATCCCAGCACGGTCCGCAATTGGGCAGACCAGGGAGTACTGCCCGTACACCGCACCCAAGGCGGGCACCGCCGTTTTATGCGTACCGAGATGGAGCTCTGGATGCAGGCTCAACGGGTCAATAAGCCGGAAGAGTCCGAAGGCATGATTCAAAATGCCCTCAGCTTTGCCCGCATCCAGATCTCGGAAGCGCATCTGGAAAAGCAGCGCTGGTACCAAAAAATAGACCCGGCAGGCCGGGCCTCTTACCGCAAAAGCGGTCGCATGCTGGTGCAGGGATTGATCAAATCACAGGTACTGGACGAAAAAGCTGCCGCGGCAGAGTCGCGCGTCATCGGGGTCGATTACGCCTCAAACGGCCGGCGCTTCGGGCTGACCATCCTGGAAGCGGTGCAGGCGTTCCTTTTCTTCCGCGATGTCCTGCAGGAAGCAGCTTACCATGCCTATGAATCTGCGGCCATCCAATCCCCTTACGCCTGGGGAGATATGTTCCGCAACATGAATGCCTATACCGATCGAATTCTGATCACGATCATTGAAACCTACCAGGCTTACGAGCGCAATGAGAATAAAATCAATGGCAAAGATAACCAAGGCGGCCTTATCTGATTGGATCAGGGCAAGGCCCAGGCTTAATCGAACCGTTCATTAAAAGACAGAGGTGAGTGTTTTGGCACTCACCTCTTTTTGTAACGCTAGTGCGCTGCTTTGCGGCTGACAAACCACTTGGTCAACTCGGCGGCAAAAGCGGGGATAAACAANNGGCAGGTAGAGCACCCCCAGCAGCAGCACCGAAGAGATCACCACAGCCCAGTTCATGCTTTTATTCTTGAACACACCGATCTTGAGCAGCGGGTAGCGTTCCGACCGTGCAGTGAAAGCACGCAGCAGCTCGGAAAAAGAGAGGGTTATGAAAGCCATGGTGGCGGCCGTGCTGTTGACCTCACCATGTGTGACCGGCCAAAGCTTCAGCCCGATCAGGTAGGCCCCTAAAGTGACAACTGTAATGGCAATCGTCTGCACAACGATGCCCGTGCGCATCAA
>DNGN01000092.1:0-5824 GCA_003486225.1 Chloroflexota bacterium | reverse complement strand
GTGATCCCCATGGCCACGCCAATATCGGACTGTTTGAGCGCAGGAGCATCATTCACCCCATCGCCTGTCATAGCCACAATCGCATTATTTGCCCGTAAGGCCTGCACGATGCGCACCTTGTGCTCGGGCGATACCCGAGCAAATACGTCCACATCCCTGATTTTAACTTCAAGTTCCTTGTCGTCCATTTGATCCAGGTCTTTGCCAGTATAGACGGTATGCCCCGGCTGCAGCAAGCCGATGGACTCGGCGATAGCCCGGGCAGTTTTTGCATAGTCTCCGGTGATCATCACGGTGCGGATACCCGCTTTCTTGGCAATCGCCAGCGACTCGCGCACCTCTTCCCTCGGCGGGTCGATCATGCCTAACAGGCCAACAAAGGTCAGGTCGTTTTCAAATTCTTCAGGAGAGAGTTCATCGGGCAAATTCTTGACCATCTTATAGGCGACTGCAATCACGCGCAAGGCCTGCAGGGCCATATGGTCATTGGCTTTAAGGATGCGCTGGCGCACGCTGTCATCCATCTTTGCAGGGATATCGGTGAACTGCTCGTACTGCGTGCACAGGTCCAACACCACATCTGGTGCGCCCTTGACAGCCACCACGTACCAGTCCGCAAACTCGTCATCGTGGAAAGGAGAAAAATCCTCGTCATGCGGGTCGAGCACTTTATGGATCGTGGTCATGCGCTTGCGTTCGGAATCAAATGGGATTTCCTGGACGCGTGGGTAGGCTTTTTCCAGGTCCTGGAAATCCTGCCCGGCTTTGGCAGCCGCCACAATGATAGAGCCTTCTGTGGGGTCGCCAATCATACGGTATTCGGTACGCTTGCCTTCTTCCTGCGTTTTGATTAACTGGGCATCGTTGTTCATCGCCCCAATCCATAAGGCAGTCCGAGCCGCGGGGTGCTCCTCGAGGCTGACAGGCTTGCCATCCACCAGGAATTCTCCTGCTGGCGTATAGCCGCTGCCAGTAATATGAATCTCGCGCCCATCAATCGAAATATGGGTAACGGTCATCTCATTCTGGGTCAGGGTGCCGGTCTTATCAGAGCCAATCACGTTGGCTGAACCAAGAGTTTCTACAGAAGAAAGCCGGCGGATGAGGGCATTGCGTTCGATCATCTCACGCATTCCCAGTGCCAAGCTGATCGTAACCACAGCTGGCAGCCCCTCCGGTACAGCAGCGATGGCCAGGCTCACTGCGACCAAGAACATTTCCAGCGGGTCGTTGCCGCGGAACCAGCCCAGCAAAAAGACCAGGCCACAAATAGCTAAGGCTGCCCAGCCCAGCGTTTTACCCAGCTGGTCCAGGCGTCGCTGCAGCGGGGTGACCTCATCCTCAACTGCGGAGAGCATCTCCGCAATCCGGCCGATCTGCGTTTTCATCCCGGTATCGACCACCAGGCCGCGCCCGCGCCCATAACTGACCAGCGTGCCCATAAAGGCTGCGTTCCTGCGGTCTCCGAGGGAGGCATCTTCCGCCAAGGTGATGCCAGAGTCTTTTTGCACGGGCACAGATTCGCCTGTCAGGGCAGCTTCTTCGACCCTGAGGTTATAGGTTTGCAGCAGGCGCAGGTCAGCCGGGATATAATTGCCCGCCTCCAGCACAACCACATCACCGGGCACCAGTTCCCGGGCCGGGATAGCCTCCCGTATGCCACCGCGCACCACGTCCGCTTCTGGGGCGGCAAGTTTCTTGAGCGCTGCCAGCTCTTCTTCCGCGCGCTGCTCCTGAATAATCCCCAGGACTGCATTGAGCACCACAATCGCCATGATGGCACCGGCCTCAACCCATTCACCGAGGACCGCAGAGATCAGGGCGGCGCCGATCAGCAGCCAGATTACAAAGTCATTGAATTGAGCCCAGAGCTTTGCCCAGATCGTTTTAGGCGGAGCTGCTTTTAACTCATTAAGTCCATATTTGGCTTTGCGCTCAGCAACTTCTCCTTCTGTTAACCCCTCCTCAGCATCACTCTGCAGAGCTGCAACTGCTCCTTCTGCTGTAAGACTGTGCCAACGATGCTCAGGCTCTTGCGCTTCAATTATTTTTTCATCCATATTAGACTAACTCCAGTAGCAATTTTCCCATTACATCCTTCTACATGATAATTCTTTCACAAACGAATCAACCTACAAGAAACTATGATGTTCTTGCTTACAATTTGGCTAGCTTCAAACCAAATTTTTGAACACTCAAGTAAACAATTGGTTATGAACTTGGTCAAAATATTCGATACCAGACCAAAATCCAATATAATAGAGCTCGCTCAAGGAGATAACTTGTTGAACCGGAAAACCATTTTAATCTTTCTCATTGGACTCTTGGGCTGGCTGTCTGCATGCAGCCCAACCCCGCCAGAACAAGGCAAACCGTCTGTGGTTGCCAGCACAACCCTGATTGGGGATGTCGTGCATCAGGTGGGCGGTGATTTAATCCAGCTGCACGTGCTGCTGCCGGTGAATTCAGACCCGCACAGCTTCGCCCCCGCGCCAAAAGATGTGGTCAGGGTCGAAACTGCCAGCCTGGTCTTCCTGAACGGCTTAAACCTGGAAGAAGGCCTGGCAGACCTGATCAGCACCAATGCCCAGGGCAAGATTGTGACTGTTTCAGATGGGGTACAAACCCTTGAGATCGGCTCTCATGGACATGATGAGGATGGGGAGCCCGAGGAAGGCAACGAAGCACATGCCAGACCAGACCCGCATGTCTGGATGAACCCAGCCAATGTGCAGATCTGGACTGAAAATATTGCCCGGGAGCTCAGTGAGCTAGACCCAGCCAACGCGTCCACCTACCAGCAGAATGCCGCGGCTTTTTCAGCTGAACTGCAAACGCTGGATAGCTGGATAAGGGCACAGATCGAGCAGGTTCCCCCGGAACGGCGAGGACTGGTAACCGACCATGATACGCTGGGCTACTTTGCTGAGGCTTATGGGCTGCGCGTGATCGGCGTGGTGGTAATTGGCGGCAGCACGCTTTCCGATCCTTCAGCCCAGCAGATCGCCGCCCTGGAAGAAGATATCAGCCAATTCAATACAAGCGCCATTTTCGTAGATACCACTGTCAACCCACAGCTGTCGGAGCGCATCGCGGCAGATACTGGCACAGCCCTTGTCAGGCTGTATACCGGCTCGCTGAGTGCTGGCGACGGGCCAGCCGCCACCTATATCGAGATGATGCGCTACAATGTGCGAGCCATAGTCGAGGCCTTGAAATAGCCAGCAGCGACCTGACCTGGCCGAAATTTTCTTATTCTGCCCACAAAACGCAAAGAAAAGGTATAATCGGTTGGTCAGATTGCTGGCGTGAGATGTGCCTCTCTTTGGTGAGGCCGTACAAATGGAATCATAAATTATAATTTCAGGAGAAATACCCAATGAGTTACACCATCATAAACATCCCCGAAGGCGGTGAAAAAATCACCATTTCCAACGGGGTACTAAATGTGCCCGACAACCCGATCATTCCCTTCATTGAAGGTGATGGCACNNAGCCTATGGCGGCAAGCGCAAGCTGCACTGGATGGAAGTCTATGCCGGACAAAAACCGTACGACCGCTGGGGCGAATGGCTGCCCGACGAAACCGTACAGGCTTTCAAGGAATTCCTGGTAGGCATCAAAGGCCCCCTCACCACCCCAATTGGCGGCGGGATCCGCTCTTTGAATGTTGCCCTGCGCAAACTGCTGGACCTGTATGCCTGTGTGCGCCCAGTGCGCTACTATCAGGGCGTACCTTCCCCGGTACTGCATCCGGAATATGTGGATATGGTGATCTTCCGTGAGAACACTGAAGATATTTATGCCGGCATTGAATTCGAGAACGGCACCCCGGAGAACGCAAAATTCAAAGCACTGCTCAAAGAAAACTTCCCGGAAGAATACGCCAAGATGCGCTTCCCCAACACTTCAGGGATTGGCCTGAAGCCAGTCTCTGTAGAAGGCACAGAGCGCATCGTGCGGGCTGCCATTAATTACGCCCTGCATTACAAGCGCGAATCCGTTACCCTGGTGCACAAAGGCAACATCATGAAGTACACCGAAGGCGCCTTCCGCAACTGGGGGTATGACCTGGCCGAGCGCGAGTTCGGCGACAAAGTGTACACCTGGGCTCAGTGGGAGCGCACCAAAGAAGCGCAGGGCGAACCGGCCGCCAATGCTGAACAGGATGCGGCCCTCAAATCCGGCAAGCTGCTGATCAAAGATGTGATCGCAGACATTGTCTTCCAGCAGACCATCACCCGAGCGCGCGAGTTTGATATCCTGGCGACCATGAACCTGAATGGCGACTACCTCTCGGATGCGCTGGCTGCCCAGATCGGCGGGATCGGCATCGCGCCCGGCGGCAATATCAATTACGATACCGGCGCAGCCATCTTTGAAGCCACGCACGGCACCGCCCCCAAATATGCCGACAAGGATGTGGTCAATCCCGGTTCGGTGATCCTCTCCGGTGAGATGATGTTCCGATACATGGGCTGGGATGAGGTTGCCGACCTGATCGTGGAAGGTATGGAGAAAGCCATCACTGCCAAGCACGTGACCTACGACTTCCACCGCCTGATGGAAGGCGCCACCAAGCTCTCCACCAGTGAATTTGGAGATGAGATCATCAAGCACATGGGGTGATTTCAAAATCTCAGATATAATCAAAGGCGCAGGATGAAAATTCATCCTGCGCCTTTTCTCATTATTCATCATGACCCACAAAGGAACTTTTATGTCAGAAGACCAACTGCGCCAACGAATCCAGATGATCATGCCTGAACTCGAAATCAGGCACCTTGAACACAACCAAGAAGGGTTGATCAACGATATTGTGATCATCAACCACGAGCTGGTATTCCGTTTTGCCAAAAACGATGGCTTTGCCCAGATCCTTAATTTGGAACTGGACATCCTCGACCTGGTACGGCCGCGCGTAGACCTTCCGGTACCCTCGCCGGTGTACCGCGGGCCGGGCAGCGTGGTCTATCCAATCCTGAAAGGCAAAGCCCTGCTGCGCGAAGACCTGATGGGCATGAACAGTGGGGCCAGGACAAAGATAGCAGAACAACTGGGCCACTTCCTTTACAAACTGCACAGCACACCACTCGAGGATTCTGGTTGGGATCTACCCACCACGATGGCCCCGGTCACCTGGAAAAAATGGCAGGAGATTCGCAGCCGGGTGGAGGAAAAAGTATACCCGCTGCTGTTACGCAACCAGCTGACGTGGGCTGAAAATCTTTTCGACAGCGCTTTGGGCGACCCGCAAAACTTCGAGTACACCCCGGCCCTGATCCACGGCGACCTGGCACCATACCACATCTTGTTTGATTCCGGGAAAGCAGAGATCACGGGAGTACTGGACTTTGGTGTGGCTGGGATCGGGGACCCGGCGCTGGACCTTGGGGCCATGATCAGCAATTACGGTGAGAGCTTTGCCAACCAGCTGGGCCAGACATACCCTGGGCTGGAGAGCCTGCTGCCGCGCGCCCGCTTCTATTCCCAGGCAATTGAACTGCAATGGGTGCTGCTGGGGATTGAGACCGGAGATACCTTCTGGTTTACGGCACACCTCGGTGGGGCCAGGGATATCCTCGGCTAGAGGCAAATCCGACCCCTCCTGATCCTGTCAGGCTGATCGTTGGCGGGCTTGTTTTGTCTTGCCAATTACCCACAGCATCAGCACCAAGGACGAAATAAATACGCCAAGCCATACGAGAAAATGGCCGTCCATACCGGTTTCGGCAATCGGCCGATAGTTAAATTCCCCAGCCAAATTTGACCACCAGTAGCTGAAATTAAAGATATCGACAACAAAGTGAGCGATGATGCCAGG
>DNGN01000188.1 GCA_003486225.1 Chloroflexota bacterium | reverse complement strand
CTTCCTGACCGCCTCAACGTGGGAAACGCCGCCAAAGGCGGCGCTTCAGGGCAAATAGCGGGGGCGGGATTCGAACCCGCGCCCTTCGGGTTATGAGCCCGACGAGCTGCCACTGCTCCACCCCGCGTCGCAAATAAGGATTATAACAAAACAAACCAGACAAGTCAAGCACCAAATAGCTATCCCCCAAAAATCAGGTTTCCCTATCCGGTTGACTTCCCCATCCCAATTGCAGTTACAATATCAGTATGGAAATCGATCAAAACCTGGTCCATCTGCTGCAAACATGCCGCAAGATCGCTGTCCTGACAGGTGCCGGAATCTCCAAGGAAAGCGGCATCCCTACCTTCAGGGAGGCGCAAACCGGCCTGTGGGCCAAATACGAGCCGACCGAACTTGCCACACCCCAGGCTTTCCGGCGAGACCCCAAACTGGTCTGGGAATGGTACCTGTGGCGCCGCTCACTGGTTGCCAAGGCCAGACCTAACCCCGGTCATATGGCGCTGGTGCACATGGCCGCTCAAGTTCCCTTCTTTACGCTCATCACCCAGAATGTGGATGGCCTGCACCAGCTGGCGGGCAGTCAGCATATCGTGGAACTGCACGGAAACATCCAGCGCACCAAGTGCTTCGAACAGCATCACCAGGTAGAGACATGGCAGGAAACTGGTCAAATCCCCCCACTCTGCCCCCAATGCAGTGGGATGCTGCGTCCGGATGTAGTCTGGTTTGGTGAACCCCTACCACCAGAAGCCGTCGAAAGCGCTGTAACTGCCGCCCAAATGGCAGATGTCTTCTTCAGCATCGGCACATCTGCCTTGGTGGAACCGGCAGCCTCACTACCGATCATCGCACAACAGGCCGGAGCAGTTCTGATTGAGATCAATCCAGATCGAACTCCCCTGACCAGCATAGCCGACTTTGTTTTACCAGGCCCTGCCGGCATCGTCCTTCCTGCCCTGATGCACCAGGTTTGGCCCTAAAAGGAGCGAAATTATGAGCGTCCTCAGTCTTAGTCTAGAACTTCAATCCGAAGGTAATGGCGAAATCCACGACATAACGGCTGCCGTGCAGCAAGCCGTTCAGCAAGTTGAGATAAAGGATGGCATCATCACCATCTTTTGCCCTTCAGCCACCAGCGGCCTGACAACCTTGGAATACGAGNNGCCCGTTGGGGAGATGGCAATGGTCACAGCCATGTGCGCGCAGCGTTAGTAGGAGCATCCTTAACTGTGCCATTTATTGACCAAACACTGACCCTGGGCACCTGGCAGCAGATCATTTACATCGATTTTGACACCAGACCCCGACGGCGCACTCTGGTCTTACAGCTGATAGGCGAATAACAAATCAAAGGAAACCAGCCATGAAACGAGAACAGCTTGCCTCCTTCATCCAGCAACTGCCCAAAGCCGAACTGCATATCCACCTGGAAGGAGCCGTGCCCCCTCAAACCGTACTCGACCTGGCCAAACACAACCGCATGCTGGATGTGCTGCCGTTCCAGAAAGCGGAGGATCTCCACAACTGGTTCCATTACAAAGATTTCAATCATTTCGTCGACATTATCATGACCGTTCAGAAGCTGATGCAAACGCCGGAAGATTTTGCCCTGATCGCATACCAACTGGGACAAGATATGGCCCAGCAAAACATCCTCTACCGGGAAGCAACCCTGACACCCTATACCCATATTGACCATCAAGACAAGGGGTTGACGATCGAGGACATCCTGAATGGCTTGGAAGAAGGTCGGCAAAAGGCCAAAGCCGATTTCGGCGTCGAGATCCGCTGGGTCTTCGATATTCACCGCAACCTGAGTTTCATGATCAACCAGGATGGCAGTTACCATCCCGATCCAGCCGAGAAGACATTCGAATATGCCCTGAAAGGTATAGGAAAAGGGGTCATCGGTTTGGGCATTGGCGGCAACGAAGTAGGCGCGCCTGCCCAAGCATTCCAGCAGACTTTTACCAGGGCCAAACAAGCTGGCCTGCTGAGTGTGCCACACGCCGGAGAAACCATGGGACCAACAAGCATCTGGGAGTCTATCAAAATTCTGCAGGCAGATCGTATTGGGCATGGGGTGCGCGCCGTCGAAGACCCCATCCTGATGGATTTCCTCAGGCAGCACCAGGTCACCTTGGAGNNAGTGACGATCCAACTTTATTTAATACCAATCTGTCCCAGGAATACGCCCTGGTCGCAGAGGCATTTGGCTATACCCCTATTGACCTTGCCCGGATTGCCCGCAATGCCTTCCTGGCCGCTGGAGCAGAAGCAGGGGTCAAGCATGGTTTACTCGAACGATTCGATAAGGTGGTTAAAAACATTCTCTAAGAAAAAATAACCTCCAAATATCTTGATGATCCAAAATGCATCATGGGCTCGATCTGTAAAAACTAATGTCTATACGAAAACTCAATTCTCACCTCTACCTCATTTGTTAATCAGCGATTACAGGTAAAATCATGACAATGGTTTCCAGCTTGTATGACCCGACGGAGAGATAAATGACTTCCCTGAAACAATTGATCAAGAGCATGCGAACGTTTACCATCATCTGGTCAGGTCAGCTGATCTCGACGATTGGCTCAGGTCTCACCGGGTTTGCCCTGGGGGTTTGGATCTATGAGCAGACCGGGTCACCTACCCTGTTCGCCATCAATTTGTTCGTTTATTTCCTGCCGCGGGTGATCCTGTCTCCTTTTGCGGGTGTGCTGGCAGACCGGCTGGATCGGCGGCTGGTGATGGTGGGCAGCGATTCACTGGCAGCCATCGCAACTCTGGTCATTGCCATCCTGTATTTTTTGAGCGCACTGCAGATCTGGCATGTTTACCTGGCGACGGCCGTCTTTGCGATTGCCAACACCTTGCAGTGGCCAGCCTACTCTGCAGCCACCACCCTTTTGGTTCCCAAAGAACATCTCAGCCGCGCAGCGGGCATGTCCCAAATCGGTGACGCAATTTCATCCCTGGTTGCACCAGGTGTGGCAGGAATCTTATATGTTTCGACCGGGTTGAAGACGATCATGCTGATTGATGTGGTCTCCTACCTCTTCGCCCTGGGTACACTGGTTGCAGTTCGTTTTCCACAGCCAGAGAAATCTGCGAAAGCAGAAGCCTTTACCTTCTATCAGGACCTGCTCGTCGGCTGGCGCTTCATCATCCAGAGGAAAGGTTTCCTCGCCCTCCAGACCATCTTTGCCATCATGAATTTCTGCGGCTCGATCACCTATGCCATGTTTACCCCATTGATCCTGGAGATTGCCGAACCTGATGTGCTGGGGTTGATCGCCTCCATCCTTGGGGGCGGATTTTTGTTGGGCACGCTGATCCTCAGCATCTGGGGCGGCCCCAAACGCCGTATCTACGGCATCTATATTTTCGAATCGTTATTTGGCCTATCCTTATTTCTCACCGGCTGGGCCACCAGTGTTGCCTGGATTGTAGCTGCCCAATTGTTGGGAACCATTTCTGTCGCCATTAGTAACGGTTGTACCCAGGCCATGTGGCAGAGTAAAGTTCCCCAGGATATGCAAGGTAGGGTCTTCGCTGCCCGGCCGATGATTTCCTTTTCAATCATCCCGCTGGCGTACTTGCTTTCCGGCCCGCTCTCAGAAAAACTCTTCATCCCCGCCATGATAGAAGGTGGTGCTCTCGCCACGCGCTATGGGCATCTTTTGGGAGTAGGCCCAGACCGAGGGATCGGGCTGATGTATATCCTTTTCGGTTTGATATATTTACTTGCCGGACAGGTGATCTTGTTATACCCGCGTTTGCGCCGGATTGAGCTCGAGATGCCGGATGCTGTATCAGAAGGCGAACTCGCTGCCAGCCCGGCCTAAAGCTAGCAGTACCGAATTGCTCAGGGTAGCCTGAGAATAACACGTGTAAAGGTACCCGGCTCGCTCTCCACATCTAACTCTCCCCCAATTACGGCCATCATCGTACTGTGCAATGCCAGCCCCTGCCCACTATCCGGTTGCGGACTCTGTGCTTGTATGCCAATCCCGTCATCCTCGACCACCAATGTAAACCGGTTTTCCGGTAATAATCCAATTGTCAGGGTCAGCGCATTTTCGCCCTCCTGGAGCCTTGCATGCAAAGCCGCATTCCTGATCGCTTCCCGGGAAGCATAATACAGCACTTCGGCCTCCAGGCGGGATAGCTCGGCAGTTTTCTGCTCGAGATCCTGGGGAATTTTCCAAACCACATGATCAAATGCGCTGCGCATTTCATCCGCCATCAACTTTCGCAAAGCTGCGATCAAACCCTGAGGGGAGATCGTGGGGGCAGCTATGCCTGGCATCACCCGCAGCAATCCAGAGATCTGGGCATGCACATCGGTGAGCATCTCAAGCGCTTCCTGGGTTCCCGGGGATGACTTACCCGAAGCAGTATCCATACGAAGCATGGCAGCATGCAGTTGCTGCAGCACTTCATCATGCAACACCCGTCTGGCCTGCTGGTCCAGCACCTGTGTTTCAGCCAGACGCTGGCGCTGTAAATTCATCAGCCTCTGGGCAATTTCAGTGCTGGCTTTGATATCAATCAGACGCTCCCCGATCGACTGGGCCACTTCGATCTCCTCCTGTGAATAGATCCCGCCATCCCGCTTGCTTCCCAGCAACAACATTCCCGCCAGTCCGCGCTGGCTCCACAATGGAACCGACCATTCCACACCCGGCAGAGCCTCTCTTTCCACTCGGAGGATGGAGAATTCAGGAGAGAATTGAGAAAGGATCCCGGCTATGGTTGCCTGGTCTGGAATTTCGACCAACTCTGGTTCAGTGCTCTCCGAAAATTGCAGCGGCTTGCCTGCCAGCGGCGCTAAGGGCCCTAAGGCAATCAAGAAAGCCAGGCGTGTATTCAGCACATCCCGACAAAGCGCATCAAAAGAATTTTGCTGACCCGGATCAGGGTCTTGTCGGATCGACGGGGTTAAAAGTTGGTCATAAAACCTTTGGCTGACCACAAAAGGCCGTAAACTGGCGATCGTCCGCTGGCGTTCCGATACCATCCTCCAGCTGAGCATGGCAAAAAAGAAGGTCATCAGCAAAGCCGATAGCATTACACCATAAATTGGGCGCAGGTTGGCTGAGAATGCAAACCCAATCACCAGGCCGTATCCCAGGGCCAGGAGCACGGCCCGCTGCCACTGTCGCATAAATCCCTGGCGCGGCAGGGTTTGACCGGTGAAAATTTCGTATGCCGTAACCGCCTGCCCCAGCAGGATGACTGCAATCAGGATCAAGCATTCAATCAAGAGATCAAACCAGGCGATGCTGACAACCGCTTCTGTAAGCCGACCAAAATCTCCCACAAATTTAAACAGCCATACGAAAACCACCCCCACAACCAGGCTGACCAGCAGCAACGCCAACGAAGCACCCATCAGCCAAGGTCGGGCGCGTTTACGGGCCAACTCACCCATACGGCGGTGGCTTGGCCCGGGGTTTCTCAGCGCATCAAATGAAAAAACCAGGCACACCAGCACATAAAGCGGATACAGTACCAAAACCAACGGCTGTCCGTTGATCATCAAAGAGCCTTCCAGGCCGCGTGTTGGGTAGCCGCCTGAGATTGGACTGCTGCGCGTGGTCAGGGCCAGCAGCAGCAATCCGATCACCATGATCCCGGCAATCAGCAATAAACTGCGGTGCCGCTGAACCAACCGGTTGCTCCCCCCGCCGACCGGCTTCTGCCAGAACCCGGAATACCACAGCATCATCACGTACCAAAAGAAGGGCAGCACCGTAACCGCCATCAGTCCTACAGCCCACCACAGGTTTATTCCAACTCCTATGGCAAAAAAATCATATCCCAAAATTGCCGTGTGACTGATAAAGAACACCCCACCCAGCAGCAACCCGCCTGCAGCCAGCCATCCTCCCCAGGTTCGCTGCTGGCTGTTCAGCAGCACTGTCGTTCCTAACCAGAGCAATAAAATGGTATTCGCAAGGGAGAGAGCCAGGATTGCCCAATCCAACCCAAACTGGCCGGTCATTCAGCCTCCCATGGCTGCCATTCGGATCGCTCATCTAAAACGTAAGCGTTGCCTTCTTCATCCCATTGGATCATCCGACCGCTCTGGGCGATGATCGCAGCACGTGTGCGGGCTACTTTTTCATCGGTTGCCGTGGTATTTAACCCCCAGGCGGCATAGATCTGTCCATTCGTGCGGCTGATGGTGCGTTTATCTTTGAAGCCCAATATTTTGGCGATCTGCTCGTTGGTCATCCCCTGGGCCAGCATTTTGGCCACTGCCTGCTCATTAGGTTCTAACAAGCTCATCGGGGACTGCGCATCCTTTTGGCGGACCTCCAACACGCGGACTTCAATATCCGGGTCGATCATGTTCCGGCCGCGAACCGCATCTTCTATCAGGGGTACGATCATTTTCGGCAGCAGGTAATTGGATTTGCGCACATAGGCATAATGGCTGAGGATACCGGAATCGCGAAAATCCCGGTAATAGGCATCATCATCTTGAATGGAATAGAAGACCACCGGCATCCGGGGAAACTCACGCCGGATGGCGACCGCGGTCTGGATGCCGTTCAATTGTCCGGCCAGCTGCACATCCATCAAAATTGCTTCAGGCTGATGATGATTAATGCAAAAGTCCAGGGCTTCTTCCCCCGTGGCGCAATCGAACATTACCCGGATTCCGCCGGTATCTTCCAGCCCTGTCCTGAGAGCCGGACGCAATCTTTCATTATCTTCAACAATCATTATTGCGATCTGTTTCATCACGCTACCAGTGTGCTATAGGCCTGGCCGGAAGTCAAGCACCCGAGTGCATCAGGGGNNGCGGGCTTCCTTGTACTCCTGGTTGGGGTTTTGTACCTGGGTTAAGATCCTTTAACCAATCCCAATTCGAACAGTTTTTCAGTTAAAGCTTTATTAGATGGTTCCACCAACACCGAACCGTCAGGAAAAAAGATCGTCGGAACTACTCGCTTGCCGCCATTATGCTTTACCACGATCTCGTAGCCGGATCGATCCTGATCCACATCGATTTCAATATAGGCGACATTCAATCTCCTCATGATCACCTTGGCGCGGATGCAGTCTGGACACCAATTGGTTCCGTACATCGTGATTTGTGTATCTGCTGCCTTTATCATCCGTCACTCCTGACCTGTGCTGCTTAAATTATATATCAATCCTCGTTGTCAAGTTAGAGAACGTAATCACGGTTCAGACCATAAACTTTCCCAAGCTTCCAGGCCTGTTCGCAGCGTGCCCTGGTGTATCTCGACAATGTCACCAACGTTCCGGGCATATCCCCCGCTCATGGTCACAGCCACCGGGATCTTCATCCCAAGGAACGTAGAAAAAACCAAACGGTCGCGGGCCAGCAGCCCTTGCTTACTCAAAGCCATGCGGCCCAGTCGGTCATCAAAATATGGATCAGCCCCTGCGAGATAGATCACCAGTTCAGGTTTGAAACGCGCCAAAATATAATCTAAAGCCCCATCAAGCGCATCCAAATACTCCTCATCGCCTGTGCCATCTTTCAGTTCCACATCCAGCCTGCTTTTGGCTTTGCGGAAAGGGAAATTTTTCTCCCCATGGATCGAAAAAGTGAAAATTTGAGGATTGGACTCAAGTATGCTGGCAGTCCCATTCCCTTGATGGACATCACAATCACAGATCAAGATCTGGCCGACACGGTCTTCCTGCTGCAGCACGAGTGCTGCCACCGCGACATCATTATAGACACAATATCCCTGTCCATGGTCTGCATGCGCATGGTGCGTTCCCCCACCGAGGTTGGCTGCCAGGCCACAAGACAGCGCGCTGCGGCAGGCCGCAATCGTGCCCCCAACCGAATAACGCGAACGCAAACTTAATTCGGGGGACCAGGGGAATCCCGTACGGCGGATCTCCCGCTCACTCAATCGGCCCTGGCTGACTTTAAGGATGTATTCTGGGGTATGTGCCAGAGAGAGTTGATCATCGGTTGCCATCGGTCCAGGTTTGATCTGGTCCTCCGGAAGCATACCCGATCGCAGGACACTCTGGCGCAGCAGGCCATACTTGCTGATGGGGAAAGAATGCCCATCNNCGGCCGCCTTTACCACTTGGAGGGCGGACAATCGCACTCTCATCCAAGGGATAGCCGAACGAGAGGGCCAGATAGATATGGAACTCTTGCGGGAATCCCAGCAGATCCCGAGCTTCCTCTGGTTGATAAATCGTGGCTGGACAAGATCCAATCCCTAATTCCCAGGCCGCCAGCTGCATATAAGCAGCCGCCTGGCCAGCATCAAAAAGAATGCTGAATCGTTGCTCCATGGGTGGTGTTATGATGGCCACGCCCAACGCAGCTCCAGCAAGGTGTCCGGCATAGGTACCCAGTTCCGATAGGGATTTCAATATTTGCTTGTCCTGAATGGCGATAAAATGCCACGGCTGCCGGTTTTTGGCAGATTGTGCGCGGCGTCCAGCATTCAAAATTTGCCAAACAGTGTCATCTGGTAAAGGGATATCCTTGAATGCCCGTACAGCCCGTTTGGTTTGGATCG
>DNGN01000247.1 GCA_003486225.1 Chloroflexota bacterium | reverse complement strand
GTTGATACCCCGCTGAACGAGGTGTTGCAAGCCTTTCTCAAAAACCCGCATGTCACCATTGCCTGCGTCATCAATCAGGAAGAACGCCTGGTTGGCATCATCAAAGAAGAATGGTTTGCAGAGATGATGCTGGTGCCTGCCATGCCGGAGAAATTTATCCAGGACCCCGAGCAGTATGAAAAAGCGATCGCGTATGCCCGGATGGACCCCGACCAAAAAGCTTTTGATATTATGCTCGACCCGGTATATATCAGCCATGAAGGCACCCTGGAAGAAGCCTTTGTGGAGATGCAGAGCAAAGGCTTAGTGGGGTTGCCAATGGTGAATAAACACTACCGCGTGGTTGGGTATCTTTCGCTCACCGAACTATTGGATATCTATTTTGGGCAAGCATAATCATCATACAGGGAGCAATTAAAAACACCCTTCAGAGATTACCTGAAGGGTGTTTTCTGTTCAGCTTTTTCAGGGATGGGCCACAAGAGGGGCTTCTTCGCTAATGCTGCTGGTCTCGGTGGCTTGTGGGGGAGTGTCTTCTTGCTGCTCATCGGGGATTGCGTCCGGGATCTCTTCTTCCAGGTTTCGCACTCGTGGATAGGTGAAAATAACCATGCTGGAGGCCCATAAAAACAGGGCGGAGATAAGGAAGATGACAGCAATTCCGCGTCCCGGGCCTACCCCAATAAACTCTCCCAGCACACTGTTTGCCAATGCCCCGCCCTCGGCCATCAGGGGTTCAAATACCCGGTCAGCCAGGGGCCCAGCGATCAGGTTTGCCAGGGGGATAACTGACATGGAGAGCATGGCGCGCATTGCGAATACCCGGCCCTGGATGCCTGGTGGGATTTTAACCTGCCAGACAGCCTGGCTCAAAGCCGCTGCGATCGGGATAAAGAACAGGAAGACGAACTGCCCGAGTGCCACGGTCCAGGTCAGTGGTTTTAAGCCCCCGATAAAGAAACCGAACCCCGAGAAAAAGATGGTAAAGATCACAAACCAGATGCGTTTCGATTTCGGCCCCCCCCAGATGCCGATCAGCAAGCCGCCGATCAGCATGGCGGCCCCCCCGGCCATCTGGACCAGGCCCATGTCGGTTGGCGTGCCAAAGGAAAGCACCAATGGCGCTGCCAGTACCCCGGAGAGACTCAGAAAAAAGTTCACCACGGCAAAGTAGAGCAGCAGTGTCACCAGGCCTGGGCGGGCTTGCAGATATTTCCAGCCGAAGACTGCGTCGTTGAGCATGGAGCGTTTTCCCCCGTCCCCGGTTTCCGTGACCAACTCTGGCTGGGGGATATACGCCCAGATGAGAGCGCCAATCGCAAAGAAATAGGTGAAGATATCGATCAGGATAATGCCGCGGAAGCCAATCAGCCCGTAAAGCAGGCCGGCCAGCACCGGCACCAGGATCGACTGCATCGCCCCGCCGATCTGCTGGATCCCCGCCGCCCGGGCAAGGTCTTTCTTGGGCACCAGCATGGTGATGGAGGAGCGGTAGGCTGGCTCTTGAAAGGACCCAAAAGCTGATGAGAGGGCCGCGGACAGGTAGATATGCCAGACCTGGAGCAGGTCATTGTAAATCAAGAAAGCCAGCCCAACGGTGATCAGCACCGCAGCGGTATCGGCAATGATCATGATGCGTTTGCGGTTGAAGCGGTCGGCCACACTCCCGGCGATGGGTGAGAGCAGGATACGCGGCAGGTTGAATGCCAGTGCGGTGATAGCCATCGGGGTGGCTTTGCCGGTTTGGGTGAAAACCCAAACGCTCAAGCCGAACCCGGTCAGACCGGACCCGACGATGGAGATGAACTGTCCCAGCCAGATGATCAGGAAGGTGGACATGTTTTTGGGCTGGTGTTTGGGTTTAGAGAGATTTTCCATGCAGGATTATGCTCCTTGTGTGTAATCTTTATCCGGATCGAATCGGAAGCTGGGATAAAAAACAATCGACAATGCCCAGGGTAGGGTGGGCCGGGTATCGGGGTCCACAGATTGTGCTTCCTGTTTAAATTCTTCCACCAGTGATTGCAATCGTCCGTGAAACTCCAGGGCTTTATCATCCGGGAGATTTAAAATATCACGCGTATCAAGCACATTACGCGGGTTTTTGGGGGCTCCGTGGGTGATCTGCTGGTGGCGGGCATAAAGACTGCGGCGGAGATCCGCCCTGGTGGCGTTGATATTGGTCAGCAGCAGGTTGATGATATTTTCAGTGCCTTCGGGAGTATCTACATTAAAGTTAAGCAGATCCTTGGCAAATTCATAATTGTAAGCAGTGATCCAGTACTGCTTTTCGATCAGGTTACCGTGCAGGGTGGTCTCTACGACCTGTATAAAGCCATGCTTTTCAAGCAAATTGAAGTGGTAGTAGAGCTTGCTGCTCTCAAGGTCCAGAATAACGGCGACCTGGTTGACAGTCATGGGTTGCGAGGTGAGGGCTTCCATGATCTGGTTGCGCAGGGGATCGGCCATAATTTTGAGTGCTTCCATATCCTGAATGAGGCGTAAATCCTCAGGATAAAATTTTTTGTCGATCATAAATGATTCCTTTCGTTAAAATTAATTTTAGCGATTAATAATATTTTACAATAATTCGTTTCCTTGTCAAGGGGAACTGATGAAAGTCCCTGGATGAGACTTTGGCAGGGTCTGCCGAAAAGGATGTAAAAAAATAAAAGGCCCTTCAGGAGCTGTCTTCCCTGAAGGGCCTTTTTAGATCTAACGATGAAATAGTTTGTTTGAAGAAGCTGGCATACCTAGCTTAGGGCTTTAACAGATTTTCAAAATACTCCACAATCATGTTATAGACTTTGACGCGGTTGGGGTACTTGATCACATCGTGACCTTCATCCTCAAAGACATAAATCTCGGCTTCTTTGCCCACGGCTTTGAGCTGCTCCACCACATCCCGGGATTCCTGCTCGACCACGCGCGGATCGTTAGCGCCCTGAATGACCAGCATGGGGCAGCCGAGCTGATTCATATAGGTGCGCGGCGACATGCGGATCAGGTCCTCTTTATCTTTTTCGGGGTCACCTACCGTGAGCTTAAAATACGGTTTCCAGGTTGGCGGCAGGCGGTCGATAAACGTGAACAGGTCGTAAGGGCCAAACATATCGATGGCTGCTGACCAGAGTTCCGGGTGCCGGAAGGCCAGGATCAGGGTCATATACCCGCCGTAGGAACGGCCTAACACAGCCACCCGGCTGATATCCAGGCGCTTGTCTTTGGGCAGCACATGGGTCATGGCGTGTACGTGATCCAAACGGTCATCGCCACCCCAGTCGCGTTCTACTTTCTTCATGTAAGCCAGGCCGTAACCGCTGCTGCCACGCACATTGGGCACAAAAACTGCGAAACCGCGCAAGGTCAGCATCTGGATCAAAGGCATCGAGAACCAGGCGAAGTCTGGCCTTTCCTGGCTTTGAGGCCCTCCGTGGACATAGTAGACCAGCGGGCGCGGGCCCTCGAATCCCAGTTCTTCTGCCGGTAAGTACAGCCTGGCTGAAACCCGCAGCCCATCAAACGAGATGTAGGAAGCATCTTCCCCGGCTGAAAGCAGATGCTCCGGGATGCCGAGTGTGCGCTCACGGGTGTGCTGCAGGATGGTCTGCCTGTCGGCAGCCTCAACGGTATAAATCTGAGTGGGTGAGACGGCTGTCGAGTAGGATAGGATATGGCGGTCATTTTGTTTATCGTAGTAGGCAT
>DNGN01000044.1 GCA_003486225.1 Chloroflexota bacterium | reverse complement strand
TGACCTCGCCAGCGCCCATCCGCAACGCTGTCCGCAAACAATCAGAGGCAGTATCCCCGCCGCCGATGACTACCACATGCCTGCCAACCTTCAACGGCTCGTCTATCTCAAGGGGCAGGTATTTGGGCTCCACGTTGCCCCGGATCAGGAAATCCGTGGATTCGTAAACACCAGGCAGGTCTGTGCCAGGGGTCTTCTCCATTTTTGCATCGATCCCGCTGCCAACACCGAGGAAAACAGCATCAAAACCTTCAGCGAATAAGTCGTCCACCGTTTTATCTTTACCAATATAAGTGTTACCCACGAAGGCTACTCCGGCTTTTTTGAGATCATTCCATTTTTTCCAAACCACATCTTTTGGCAGCTTGAAATTTGGGATCCCGTACACAAGTAAGCCACCCGGAGCTGGTTTTGAATCAAAGATCGTGATCTTATGCCCGAAGCCCACCAATTTCTCCGCAACCGCCCAGCCCGCTGGTCCGGCACCGATTACAGCCACCTTCTTCCCTGTCTGCTCTCCTACAGGGATTTGAAATGGTTGATGTTCGCGTTCATAATCCAAGACAAAGGCTTCCAAGGCTCCCGTCAATACAGGTTCTTCGCGTTTATTTCGCGGGCAGGCCCCCTGGCAAAGCTGCTCATGCGGACAAACCCGTCCGCAAATCTCCGGCAATGTGCTGGTCTGGTGATAGACCTGCGCCGCCTCGAGAAAACGCCCCTGCTCGATCAACCCCATCGCCTTTGGAATGTCATTATGCGCCGGACAGGCACCCACACAAGCAGCGGGATCAGGGCAATGGATACAGCGGCTGGCTTCCTGCCTGGCTCGTTCTGGAGTGAAGGGGATGACTACATCTTCAAAATCAAAGATGCGTTCTCCAGGATCTCGCAAATCCAGATCCACGAACGGAATTTTCATGCGTGCTTTCCGATCAACGACCAAGGGGGGATTTGAAGTGTCAGCCATCATGCAAGCTCCTGCCTTGTTTGTGAAGAAAAGAACAATATATCTTAAGGATAACGAGGTGAACACATCCACACAAGGATTGATGTCATCTCAATCTGCGACGTTTATCACTTTGTGCGAATGTTTGGATCCCAGTCTCGGAATAATTATTTCATTAAATAGGATTCCCCCTGTAAAGCGCAGCCAAGTGCAAGCGCTGCCTATCCCACTAGCCGAAAACTGGCTGGATTTNNGAGCCCAGTCTCCGCAGTATATTAAGGACTTACGCACTCGCTTCTCAATTCCGATCTCTGACCAGTGTGCTTGGTCAGTACTAACAGTCTGAGACTGACCTCTGGCTTGAAAAATGAGCGAATTGCGTAAGTCCTGTTGATTTAAAAGTGGCCTATGGGGCCTAAACTACCATAGTGATCCTAATCGAATAGCTCTTAGGATTACAATGATTTCGGATCATTCAGCTGGTTCATTGACACCTAAAATAACGTTGATCTGATTTCCTTCGGGAATGAGGTTCATCGTAACGTAACCCTTCTCTCCTTTCAGGAAGAAATAGGTTTGATTTTCAGGGTCGCTGTAATCTGTTGACCAACCCATACAGCGGTCATCGTCCCGACAGTTCCCATTTTCATCTACATCCAGCTGCCAACCAATCTCCGGCATCTCGGTCAGATAAAACTCACGTAAGCTGGCAAAATCGGCGCTGCTCCAATAGTTCAAGACCGATTCTGTGGAATAGACCTGTTCAGCCTGATGGTAAAGGGGCAGGCCTGTATTTTCGTCATATTTGACCGGTCCGCTGGATGAACCTGCGCTACCGGGTTCAGCCTGGCCTGACTCGGCTGGTTCATTGCTATCTGCATCCGGTAAATCTGTGGTATTGGCTGGGGTTTCGCCGGGGATAAAGCGCGCAATCCCGCCGCCGCTGCGCGAATAGCCTCCACCAACCCAGACAACACCTGTGCTGTCAACCAGGACCGTATTAAGATTGTTGGCTGGTAATCCATCAGCGGTAGTGAAATGCTCCCAGTTCTGGCCATCCCCATGATAGAGGCCTCCATAGGTCGTGGCCCATAAGCTTCCATCTAAGTCTAGGGCTACACCTGAGATCGTCTGTGATTGCGATCCAAAGATACCGCCCCCAACAGCCTGGGGTTCAAGCAATGTGACAACTTTTTCACCGTCATAGCGTGCCAGACCTTCGGTCGTTCCAAGCAATAATCTTCCATCTTGATTCCTGACAATTGATAAGATGGCATCATTCGGTAACCCATCCCAACTCTGGTCAAGGACGATTTCCATACTTGCACCGTCGTAGCGTGCCAGTCCATCTGCGGTTCCAATCCACATGAATTTTCCATCATACAGAAGCGAAAGGATTCTGACGCTGGGAAGGCCGTCTGCATCTGTTAGCAATGTATATGTGCCATCACCCAGGATAACCAGGCCTTTGTCGGTTCCAACAAAAGGGACGCCATCTTTGTCAAACGCCAGTGCGTACACACTACCGGAAACGCCTTCGTCTTCACCGTATCGCGACCAGGAAGAACCATTGAAAGAACTGACATTTGAAGCGTGGGTGAACCACATATCACCTGACGGGCTGATCTGGATGCTTTTCACTTTATCAGAGGGCATCTTCCCGTCTCCGGCTTCATACGCTGTCCAGGCTGAGTATATGTCGCTTGGGTTAAACACCTGTAGCCCGTTATCTGTCCCGACCCAGAGCATGCCATCCGGGTCTTCAAAGATATCGTAGACAAAATTGCT
>DNGN01000303.1 GCA_003486225.1 Chloroflexota bacterium | reverse complement strand
ACCCAATCCAGGCTGCTTTCAAAATTGAGCAAGATGCGAGATTCTTTTACTCCCGGGATACCCATACAGAAGGCTCCGGCTCCTTTACCTTCGCGCGGCCCGACATCGATCCAGTTTTTGACATATGCCGTATTGGCAAATTCGGCCAGTTCTTCAGAAAATTTGCCAAAATTTTCCAGGACAAATTTTTGAGCTTCCGGGTAGCTGAAGGTGCGGCTGGTCTTGCCCATGGGTGCCATAAGATCCCACCACGGAAGTGATTCTTTGCNNCATATTGATGATCTCGGTCATCGGGGTTTTCTTGACCGTGCCATCCGCATGCTCAAAGGACCAGGAGAGCTGGCTGGTGATATCATTCTGCAGTTTGTTCCAGGCTTGTAAACCGCTGAGCGAGAGCTGCCCGGCTAATTCTTCCTCCGCCACACCCATCATAAATCTGCTCTGATCAATGGTGTCCTTGAGGTAAAAGGCATGTTCCTGCAGGGTCTCATCCTGGGCGATGACCTGATCAATTTGATCCCCAACTTTTGCCAGCCAGCCCTTAAAAATCACATCCCCTAATTGATTTAATTTTACGAAGATCGGTTGAATGGTGGAGAGGGCTTTGGCCGCTTTTTGGTTGAATGAATCGGTTGTGATGAAGGAGTAGATGTAGGCGTTTACGGTTATTGCTACCCTGATCAGTTCATTTGAACGGTCGATAAAGCCTTTGATGATCGAAGCTAATTTGGCAGGGTCGGTTTCTGTCAGTTCTGCATCGGGATGGATATGGTTTTCTTTTAAATAGGCTTCAGCCTCTTCCGCAAGCTTGATGATCGTTTCATTGGCCTGTTTAAATTCTTGTGAATCTAGGCTGGGGAAAACATTGGTCATATCCCACTCAGGCAGTTTTTGTTCAGTACTCATGAAAGGTGATCCTCCTAGGAATAGGTTTTTTGGGCCGCAACTTATGGTTTGTGCAATCTCAAAACCACAGGTTCCGGAAGTTTCATCGAATCGTGATAATTCTATCAAATTATTTATTTACAGGGATAATAATATCAGCAAAAAGTCACTGCCTGAAAGTTAATCGTTAGCGTTCATCTCGGATTAACCTTCTTCGGATATAATTTGATCGCATCAAAGTTCCATGCAGGTTGGTTACAATGGTTTGCTGCAAGCATGGCGTACTGCGCATAAAATAATTACTGTTCGATCTTTAGTTTATTATTGTAAACATCGGTGATGACATGACCTTATTGACCTCTCGCCAAAACCCTAAAATAAAACAGATCCGTGCACTTGGCAACCGAAGGCAGCGAAAGGAGCAAGGCGTTTTTGTAGTGGAAGGCATACGGCACGTGGGTGAGGCGGTTGAGTCGGGGGCTGTGATCGAGTACCTATTATATGCCCCTGAAATGCTAACAAGTGATTACGCGTATTCCCTGATCACCCAATTGAAATTGAAGGATATCCCTGTATTTTCGACTACACCTGATATCTTTTCTGATCTGGCGGATAAACAGAACCCGCAGGGAATTTTGGCCGTGGTGCAGCAAAAATTAACTTCCCTGGGCTCACTATCGCAAGAGAATTTTGGCTGGGGTGTGGCGATAGTCTCTCCTCAAGACCCTGGGAACCTGGGCACATTGATGAGGACCTTGGACGCGGCTGGTGCAGATGGGCTGATTGTGCTGGAAAGCGGAACCGATATTTTTCACCCAACTGCCGTACGTGCCAGTATGGGGACCATCTTTTGGAAGCCGGTGGTTTACGCCAGCTTTGCTGAGTTCCGAGCCTGGCAAAATGTGCACCATTTTAACATCTACGGCACGTCGGCCAAAGGATCGGTGGACTTTACCGAAGCCAACTACCGCCGCCCAGCGATCTTGCTGCTGGGAAGCGAACGCGAGGGGCTGGATGAGGAGCAGATCGCCCTATGTGATTCACTGGTGAGACTGCCCATGCGCGGCCACGCCACATCTTTAAACTTATCTGTAGCGGCCGGGATTCTGCTGTATGAAATGGGGGAGAAAATAAAACCCAGCTGAGCAATCTGCTGGGAGGAAGGGTGAAGGAAGCGGAACTGTCTCTCCAAATTGGGCGTTATAATCAGTAAAACCAATAAGGAGAAGATTCCATGAGTAAGCAGAGTTCAGGTAAAGCGCCAAAAGAAGACAAGCAAAGCTTTTGGACCACCCTACCAGGCATTATCACCGCCGTTACAGGTCTGATCGTTGCCATTACGGGCCTGGTTTCGGCATTGGGCGAAAATGGACTCCTGAACCGAATCAACGCCACCCCAACGCCGTTTTTGACCGCCACCAAGGTGGATGCAGACGTCACCCTGCCCGTGCCTATCCAGATCACCCCAGAGCCAACCCAGGCTGTAACCTCTGCCCCGACTTGCCGCAACTTTACCGAGTACACTGGCAAAGCAAATCCCAATGCCATTCTGCTGGCTTACACCGATCAGGAATTTTGGGTGCGATATGCTGAGCTGGAAGAGGAGGTCGAGAATCTTCCGGGGGTGGAGGCGTATATATTCGATACCAGCTCCAGCGCTGGGGATTGCCTGCGCCGTTGGGTGAAGTACCTTGTGGTGGAGCACACACCCCACTGGCCGCTGGCGACCAGCAGCAAAGGTCGCAGCTATAACGAAGTCTGGATGAATTCCAGCTCCCCTCCGATCGTCGGTGAACTGGCCAGCTGGCAAGTGCTGCCTTCTCCGCTGCTGATCACGGTTGTGGATCAGAGCAGCAACCCGTTTTATGCCCAGGTCTATTTATGCGGGGGGGATGTGCCCGGAGAGGTGCTCTCGCAGGTCGCATTCTGGCATGCTGGGACCAGTGAGCAGGCTTTCCAGGGCTATCTGGAACAATACGGTGCCAACGGCTATGAAATTCGAGAATTGGTCCCCTGCGGCGGATAGCTTCTAAAAGGAGTTCCGGTATCCGGCATCCATTGGATAGGTGAGGTGTTTTTGGACAAAT
>DNGN01000237.1 GCA_003486225.1 Chloroflexota bacterium | reverse complement strand
CGTTGAATGAAACCGCAAGAACTTTTTGATTATCCTGTGAAAAAGCCAACACATACTCATCTGGAACCGAAATCAGCTCAGCACCACCTATATCATCACTGGCATAGATCCTGGTGCCAGACCCACCACTTAGCACAAAAAGCGAACCATCAGGAGAAAAATCCTGAGACCAAACGGGACCTTCAATTTCATTTAGAATCATCATATTTCTCAGATCCCAAATCATAAAACCGCAGTCAAAAAATCCCGCCCCAAAAAAATCACCCGTGGATGAAAGAATCGGATCGATGGGTGAGTCAACATCCCAATCCAAGCAAAGCTCAGATGGGGTAGGCAACTCGATCTCTTCGCTCACACCAAAATCAGTGGCTGACATGGAAATAATTCTCAGCGGATCGTTGCTCAATAGATATATTCGATCCCCATCCTGGGGAACAGATAGAATCTTTTCACCGTCCAGAACCAGGAGCCGGTTTAGCATAGGAAGATTCCATATCATATCACCGGAAAATAAGCGATCCGCGTTGGCTGAGAAGAAAACCTCCCCATCAGCTCGAAATCCCGAGACGTTATAGTTTACTAACCGCAGGCCATTTTGAAATTGCGCCAGCGACCGGTCATGCCACAAGGCCATCCTGGTATTGGAAATATACAGGGGGTTCCCACGACCTTCAAAACCAGATAGGTAACGTCCAGAGTTCGTATCCCATAACTCCACCCAATCCAGACCCGTGGTAACCACCAGCTGGTTTCCATCCGGGCTAAAGGCGAAGGCATCAATAAAATAATCGCCTGGACCAGGCCTGAAAACCGGGCGGCTCAGCTTGCTAATCCCTTGATCCACCGTCTCCTGATTTGGTGAAACAAGGATCAGATCCAGTTCTTTTTGTTCAATATCCCAAATATACACCTCTAAGCTGCCAACCAAACCCACGGCAATCTTCCTGGCATCCCTAGAAAAGGTTATTTCCGGTTGTCCTGTCCCTATGGGAGTGGTATCCAGCTCCAGAACAGCTTCGGCCGATCGACCATCCCAAACGCTAAATCCATCCGAGAAATAAGCGCCATCTTGAGAAAAAACTGGAAGGCCAGGTTGTGAGAGGCTCACCTGGGCTTCGGCTGCTGCGCTAAAAAGACGCACAATCGAAACCTCTTGCGCTGTCGCGACGATCAACCGCTCCCCATCCGGCGTGAAGCGCACCATCTCACCCGTCAGGTCCGGGTTTTGGTACAAGGGCTCAGTTTTGCCCAGCGGCCAGACCGTCACGCCTCGGTCGCCTACCGCGGCCAGGGAATGCCCGTCGAAGGAGAAAGCCAGGTCATGGATCTCATCATATCCGGTCGCCCAGCGCGTGAACATCGAACCGCGGCGGTAGATCAGCAGGGCGATGCGCCCGTCGTTGGTGGCCACCGCCATCCAGCGCTCTGTGCGGGTCAGCGCCATATCGGCAATCCCGGCCGGGTCCTCAAAGCGCCACACCTCTTCCGGGCGATCGGCCAGGTAGCCGTAGATACCCAGGGTGGTCTGCACGATCAGGTAATTGCGGTCTGGTGAGAGCTGCACATCCACAATGCGTCCTTTGCCAAGGCGGGCCAGTTCAGCCAGCCGCCCGGCATTCGCAGCCGTGATCGGCTCTGAGGGTTCGGGGATGGGGGTATTCTCGCGCACAAATGTCGGTGGGGTGGCGGTCGGGGTACGGCTTGGCAGGGGCGTCTCGGTCGGGGGCGGGGTTTCTGTGGGCTGTGATGTTTGGGTTGGGGTGTGGGTAGGAAGCCTGGTTGATGTTGGGATCGGTGTCTGCTTGAGGCTTGGCATGGTTTCCGTGGGCAGCAAAGCAGACTGCCCGCAAGCGGAGAGAAATATCACCGCATAAACCACACCTGCCAACCAAATCTTCAGCCTCATGCCTGTCTTCCCGTCACAGCCCAACCATTAGAACAACGCCGCCAGGTGTTCCTCGTTCAGTTCGGTCAGGTCGGTCAGCACCAGGTGGGCCTGCCGAAGTTGTCCGGCCGAATTGGTGGTGGTGACGGCGATGCACTTCATCCCTGCTCGCCTGGCACCCCCCACCCCAGCCACCGAATCCTCAATGACCAGACAGCGCTCCGGTGGCATGCCGATCTGATAGGCCGCATGAAGGAAAACATGCGGGTTGGGTTTTGGCGGTAGGTCAGCACCTGAGACAATCGCATCAAAATACGCACGGATCTTCAAGCCATCCACCAGGGCGTCGATATTCTCGCGCGGTGCCGAGGAAGCAATCGCCTGTTTCAGGCCTTGCTTGCGAAACCACCCTAGCCAATCCTGCACACCCGGCAGCGGGTTGACTCCTGCTTTGATCAGTTGGCGGAACAAGATCTCTTTTTTGTCACCAACTTCCCGGCTAAAATTCGGGTCTGGCTCCTCGCCAAAAACATATCTCAAAACACCGGCATTGTTCATCCCAAAAGTAGCTCTGAAATCATCCTGGGTGTAAGTTTTGCCAATCTCGGCCAGTGTATCCCGCCAGGTAACAAAATGGGCATGCCCGGTATCGACCAGCACCCCATCCATATCCCATAAGACTGCGAATGCGAAATGTTTTGTTTGCATATATCCCTTCCAGCAGGGTATTTTTATTTTCGGGCTGGTGTCAATTTTACCTCACGAGGCTGTCCAATACCAAAAAGAATCACCCAATACCAGCCTGTCTCACCTTTCCTGAAAATTTCTACTATAATATGAGCAGACAAATTCCCAACCTTACCAACAGGAGGATTATTTATGAGACCCGTGTATGCCATATCGGGAGGTGTTTCCAAGTTTGCTAAATCCAGACCGGATAAGACCTTCCAGGCAATTATAAAAGAGGCTTATGATTACGCCATCCAGGATATCGACCTCGATTTCCCAACGTTCACCAAGCTGGTGGATGGCTCGGTGGCCTCTTACTTCTCAGACCATTTTACCCGCCAGCTGATGGCCGGCATCATGGCTCAGGATTATCTTGGCCTGTGCCCCAAACCGAGCCACCGGGTTGAAGGCGGTGGGGCAACTGGCGGCCTGTGCTTCCAGGAGGCTTGGAAATCGGTTGCCAGCGGCCACATGGACATCTGCCTGGCCTACGGCTTTGAGACCATGAGCCATGTAGAAACCTGGAAGGGGAACGAATTTATAGCACTTGCCTCCGACATCTCATTTGATTACCCAGTCGGAGGTTTTTATTCTGGCTACTACGCCATGATGGTCACCCGGCATATGAAGGAATTCGGCACCACGGTGGAGCAGATGGCGCATGTCAGCGTCAAGAACCACATCAATGCCTACCACAACCCGTATGCCCAGAAACGCAACCGCTACACCATCGAAGACGTGCGCAATGCCCCCATGGTAGCCTGGCCGTTGACCCGCCTGGATATCTGTGTCATGTCCGATGGTGCTGCTGCCACCATCCTGGTTTCTGAAGAAGGGCTGAAGAAGCTGGAAGCCGCTGGGGCAAAAATTCAACGCCCGTTGGTCAAGGTCACCGGCATTGGCCGCGGCACAGACGCCATGCGCATGGCAGATCGGCCGCACGTGGATTATGACTATTTCATGGATAACTACGCCACCAAACAGGAACTGGCCTCGGATGACACCCGGACCTATTACAAAAAGCTCTGGGACCACGGCACCCGCTACCCGGGTATCCACTCCTTCCGGGCTGGGCGCACGGCTGGCAATATGGCTTACAGGCATGCTGGCATTTTCGACCCGGTCAACGAGCTGGACTTTGTTGAACTGCACGATGCCTACACCTCCAGCGAAATCCAGACCTACGAAGACCTCGGACTGTGCCGCTACGGTGAGGGCGGGGAGTTTGCCGCTTCCGGTAAGGCCTTTATGGAGAACATCGACTACGGTCTTAAGCTGACCGAAAAACCGATCTGCCCGGTCAATCCGTCCGGCGGTTTGATCGCCTGCGGCCACCCGGTCGGCGCTACCGGTCTGATGCAGGGCGTATTTGCCATATGGCAGCTACAAGGCACCATCGGCAAGCATTTCGGCGACGATACCCTGCAGCTCAAAGACCCAAAGCGGGGTGCCATCCACTCTCATGCCGGAACCGGCACCTATGTTACCGTCAGCGTTTTGGAAAAGGAGGACTAGAAATGGCTAAGTTACCCAGCAAAAGAGAAGAGACCTTAGGCGGCTATATCGTCCATGGTATTCCGTTCCCGGTTGATACTGACCCGGAAGGGCTGGCCTTTCTTAAAAGGATGGCTCCCATCCAGATCGAGCAGGAGTACAAGATCACCTACCTGCATTCCTACGCCCAGGACAGCCCGTGGTTTGCTGGCCTGACCCAGAAGAAATTGCTGGCCAATCAGGACCCGGTCAATGGCTACACCTATGCCAACCCGCGCGGCCACGATATGTACTCCGGCGCAGAAACTGTCTGGATCGACATCACCGACCGGCCGGCCAAGATCCATGCTTTTACCGTCTGTCACTTTGGCTCGGAAGAATTCCTGCCTGAAACACCTTTCATCCTGGCGCTGATCCAGTTTGAAGGTGTCAATACGCTGCTGCTCACACGCCTGATGGGCATGGACCCGATGGAAGCCACCCTGGATTGGATCGGGATGGAAGTTAAGCCCAGTTTCTTGCGCAACAGCAAGCTCAAACCCACCGACGTGTACTTCACACCCAAAGAGTAATCAGACCCAATGAAAGTGGGGGCTCGCATAATAAGAGCCCCCACTTTTTATCATTTCTTCGATTATGTTTTCCAGATCACGTTCGGAGGGGTTAGAGCTCATGATCTATCTTAAAGGAACTAC
>DNGN01000273.1 GCA_003486225.1 Chloroflexota bacterium | reverse complement strand
CCCGCCGCCACACAGACAACCCCGTCCCAGCCCTGGTGGTTGGGGCACGCCAGCTCAGGCAGAAATTGACCCAGAACCTGCGCTCACTGGCCGATGTCACACCTGCGATCCTGCAATTTTACCCAAACCATAAAAGCGCTTAGCCAGCCTCACCCCACAGCATAATTTAGGCCGGGTTCCAATATGCTCCCGGCAGCCACTTAAACCCTCGCGGGCCTGTGTCTCGCCCGGAGCAATTTCATCCACTGTCGAAATATGACGCACGGCACCAGCAGAGCCTCATAACCAATTTAAACACTCAGGGGCGCACAAATCTGCGCCCCTGCAGTCATCCAATCGATGCTGGTTTCAATTCATCCTGGAGAGCTGCTGCGTCTATGCCCGGCAATCACGGGCAGACATCCGCCGGTTCAAAATCCGGGTTGGCATAGCCGAACACCGCAGAGCTCAGCCGGGTGAGCACAACAGAGGCGTTGGCTTCGGCATACTGGCGAGCCGAAGTACAGCCCCCTTCCAGGCCCAGGGTCTCGCTGTCTGCCAGGAACACTTCGGCCATCGCCACATAAGCATACTGTTGACTCTTGGCGTAGGATTCCTCCAATTCCGTATAAAGCGTCTGGGCTGTTGCCCGGTCATCCATAAAAACTGCCGCCACAATGCGCTTGAAGAACGCGTATGCCGCCAGGTTGTTATACTCGGCCTCAGGGTCCGCCCATTCCAGCAAGCCTTCATCTTCGATCACCTGCTGGAAAAGCAATGAGCCGATCAAATATTCACCGCGGTCCATAGCGGATTCGGCATCGTGCAGCAGGTGCACCCTGAAAGGAGAGGCTGCCAAGTTCTGCTCGCCGAGCTTCCAGGTGCCGCTGGCCGGGTCATAGTTCCAGATATTTATCGTGTCCCGCTGCGGCCCGGCTCCCACCGAGGCAATCGTGGTGCCAATGACCTCCAGGCTGTACCTGCCGTCGTGGTCAAAATCGGTCAGCTTAAGTTCCGGGTATGGGTACTCCAGCGTACTGCCCTCCAGTTTCTCCGAGTACACCCCATCCTCATAGCTTAAAATCTGTACCTCTTCAAAGCAGGTGTGCGCCCCGCAGTGCGTGCTGCTGTACACCACCTCGCGCAGCCCATCGGCATTGATATCCTGGATATGCCGGAGCATGGGGGCGCGCGCCTGCTGCTTGGAGAGCACCAGGTGAGCGAGCACATACTGCCCGTCAACACAATTGTAGATCAGCAATGCGCCCTGGAGCGGGTTGGACGAATCAAAAATTGTTACAACCACCTCGCGCACGCCATCGCCGGTCAGGTCTTCTGCCCAAACAGGCTGTTCTTCGGGCCCCAGTCCCTGCACCATCAGGGTCACAGCCAGTTCCTCAGGAGATGCCCCGCCATTCAGGAAATCCAAGATCACCTGTGGAAAGGTCTGGTAATCGCTATAGGCCATGGCCGGGTGATCGGCAGGCGGCAAACAGACCGCACTTTTCGATGCCGGCATGACAGGCTGGGTCTCTGCTACACTTGGCTCAATGGCTGGTTCTTCGCCAGGTGCAGCCGATGGCTCCACCTGCGGCTCTGCAGGCTCCAGGGTTGAAGTTTGCTCCGGTGTAGGGGCAGATGTACTGGCAGCCGTCTGGCCGCCAAAATTAAATTGGCCGGCACAACCAGCCAACAGGAATGCGATCAGGATAACAGCAATAAAGAATTTGTTCATGATTCAGAATTATTTCCCATATTTTGAAATTTGGTCTAACCAGATTATACTAGTTAGAAGAGTACATGACCACTTCAAACCTGATCTATCTTCCCCAAGGACCTACGCACACCCAGGCGGTGCTGGAAAGGTTCCTGCCGCGCCTGCCTGACAGCGCGGCGGAGCGCTGGCTGGAGAGCAACCTGCCGCAAAAAGGGCAGTGGATCATCGACCCCTTCGGGGCCAGCCCGCAGCTGGCCCTGGAAGTTGCCCGGGCCGGCTACCGTGTGCTGGTGATCTCGAACAACCCCATTACCCGCTTTCTGCTCAAGATGACGGCCACCCCCCCCACATCGGAAGAGATGCAGGCTGCCCTGGCAGACCTGGCCACTGCCAGGCGCGGCAGCGACCGCATGGAGCAGCATATCCGGGAACTGTATACCACGCGCTGCGATCAATGCGAGGCGGTGGTCGATGCGCGCGCCTTCCTCTGGCAGCGCGATGCCCTGACCCCATATGCCCGCATCTATCACTGTACGCAGTGCGGCAACCAGGGCGAATTTCCTACCACAGACGAAGACCTGGAAAAAGCCAGCCGCCTGAACCAGAGCGGCCCTCACCGGGCGCGGGCCCTGGAGCGGGTCGCTGCCAGCCGGGACCCCAACCGCTTCCACGTTGAGGAAGCCCTGGATGCCTACCTGCCGAGGGCGGTCTATGCCCTGATCAATATGATCAACAAACTCGATGGCATCGACCTGGAAGCCAGCGAAGGTATCTATCTGCGGGCACTGCTGCTGGCAGCTTGCGACCGCGGCAACAACCTGTGGCGCGTGCCCAAAGAAAATTACCGCCCCAAACAGCTGACCACCCCGCCCCGTTTTATGGAGCACAACCTGTGGTTGGCTGTGGAAGAAGCCATCCCGCTGTGGGCAAATGGCCAGCCGGCCACACCGCTGACCTTTTGGCCGGAACCTCCCCCCGAGAGCGGCGGGATCTGCCTCTACCAGGGCCAAATCCGGGATGTGNNTACTGGACGCTTTCCGCACTCTGGTCTGGCTGGCTGTGGGGGCGGGAAGCGATCGGCCCATTTGCTAAAGTGCTCAAACGCCGCCGCTACGACTGGGCCTGGCATACGGGCGCTTTGTACAGTGCCCTGCGGCGGGTTGCCGAATTACTGCCAGCAGCAACGCCTTTCTTTGGCATGATCACCGAGAACGAAGCCGGTTTTGACGCTGCCGCCATGGTGGCTGCCGACCTGTCTGGATTTGTTCTGGATGGCACAGCCCTGCGCCTGAAAGAGGGCCAGACCCAGATGCAGTGGCACAAAAGCTCAAAACGCCCTCCTCCCCCATCCGCGGGTGCCCCCGAAAGCGCCGCACAAGCCATCCGGCTGACCCTGGCGGAACGCGGGGAACCGACGTCTTACCTGCACCTGCAGGCTGCTGTGCTGCAAGCCCTCAGCCAGCAAAATGCCCTCTCCCCGGATGAGAGAGATCCCAGCATCAATCACGCCACACATGCCTACAATATCTACAACCAAGCCCGCCAGCTGATGCTGGAAAGCTTGGCCCCTGCCGGACCCTTTATCCGCTACCAGGGCGGTAAAAGTTCGATCGAGATCGGAAAATGGTGGAGCAAAGCCCCCCTGGCTGCCGAACAGCCATTGGCAGACCGGGTAGAGATGGCCATCGTTAAACTATTTCAGGAAAAGGTCACCCTCTCGACTGAGGAGATCAATCTCAGCCTGTGCAGCATGTTCCCCGGTCTGCAGACCCCAGATGCCCCGCTGATCCAGACCATCCTGCAGTCGTACGGGGAAATCAACGCGGCCGGTCTCTGGCAGTTGAAGCCAAATGACAGCACCTCCTCCCGCCGGGCAGATGTCGCCGAGATCTATACGATCCTGGCCGAAACTGGTCAAATGCTGGGGTTCAATGTGCGGCGGGAACAGCCGCTGGTCTGGGAAGAAGCGCTCAACGGAAAGCCCGTTTACTTTTACCTGATCGCCTCCGCGATCATGGGAAAGATCATCAACGAAGCGGACCATCCCCCAGAGCAGGGGATGATCGTACTGCCTGGCAGCCGGGCTGCGCTGGTAATGCACAAACGCGAACGTGACCCCAGGCTGAATTTCCGGTTGGATGGCGGCTGGCGTTTCCTCAAGTTCCGGCACGTGCGCCGGCTGGAAGAGAACGAGCACCTCAGCCCGCAAAACCTGGCCAGCTTTTTCGCCCTCGACCCACTCTCGCACGATTTAGCACAACTGCCACTATTGTAACAATCGCCCCAGAAATCCAAGAAAAAATGCGCCCATCGATGCTGGGCGCATTCAGTCTCTCATGCATACCTGGGCCAATCAGGCATTTTCGATGGGCAGCACCAGGTCGTGCGGGTAGTCGGCCAGCACCTCCAGGGTGCCGTCGGGATGCACATAAACGGTATCCTCAATGCGGCAGCCCATCTCCTGCTCGGGATAGTATAACCCCGGTTCGATGGTCACAATCACGCCCGGCTGGAGCAGCACTTCGGGTGAGCGGGAAAAGGGGAGTTCGTGGATATCCAATCCGATGCCATGCCCAATCCCGTGCACATAGCCCTCTTCGGTCATCGGATCCTGCCGGATGGTTTTGTGCCCCAGGTCCTCAAACAGATCGCAGGTGCGGTCCTGCAGGATTTTAAAGCGCATATTGGCTTCCATCTCGTGGTTCATTAGCTGGTCAAAGACTGAGCGCACATCATCGTACAGCCGCTGCTCTTTTTCGGGCGCAAAGCCCAGGCACCAGGTGCGGGTGAAATCGAAATGATAGCCGCCGCCCGGTTCCTGCAAAAAGATGTCAAAGACAATCGTCTTGCCCAGGGCCAGCACATCTTGCGGGTTGCCCGTGCTGTGGGGGACACCTGCGTCCCGGCCGATAGCAAAGATGACACCGTGCGGGTTCTCCACCCCAAGCTCGATCGCCCACAAATTGATCTTGCGCTTGACCTCGCCGATGGTCAGCGGCTGGCCGTCTGCCTGTACCAGCACGCCGTCCCTGGCTTTATGGGATTGCAGGAATGCGGCCGTCCTGCTCACCACTTCAACCGTGGCGGCACCCATTTTACGGGTATGCTCCAGTTCATGCGGGTCTTTGGTCTCGCGGGCCAGGGAAAGCACAGGTGCTTTCATCTCTCCCACAATCTCCAGTTCCGGCATCAAGGCCTGCAATGCCCGGAAGACCTCAAAGCCGCGGGCCGCATCCATCAGACCGTAGATCGAGACCCGTCCAGCAGTCANNTGCTTGAGCAGTTCCATATACTGGTAACCAGCCAGGTTTTTGGTCTGCAGGCCTGTGCGGGCAGCCTCCTCGCGTTCCATCGGGTTGCAGAACAACACTGGTTCCTGGCCGCGCAGTTTGATCAGATCGCCAAAGCCGACATGCACATTGCCGGTGAAGTAAAACATGGCTGGGTTGTGGGTGGCCGAACCGCTTACCAGCAGGGCATCCAAGCCCGCCTGTTCCATCAAAGTATCAAGGTCTTTTTTCATGGGTTGTCCTCTTTGTTTGTTTAAACTCTAAGCGCATATTATAACCCAGCCAGCCTGTTCCAAATCCAATTGAGGAGATGGTATTGGGTTGGATCAGCAGGCCTATTCCGGATGCTCCTTAATCTGCCAATTTTTATCATATATAATATAAATGTCTCACCCACCATGCTTTGATCGATGAGCAGCTTTGGTCAAACAAAAGAAGGTTCACATGAACAAGGGCATTCGCCTCGGAGCATACGAAAAAATTCCTGGCAAGCCGTTCACAGATATAAACCACAGCCTGAACGATCTTGCGCGGCTGATTAAGATGGTCCAGCAGCTGACTGACCACTACCACAGCCCTGCGCTTTGCGATTTCGCCAAGCGCAAGTCAGCCATCCGGCAGACTGACCCCGATGGTCAGGACTTCAAAATCTACTACATCCGGCCTAAAAAGCTCTTCAGCAATAAAAACATTACCGTGGTTGGTTTCTTTGGCCATCGCAGACCGGATGCAGATATCGAACCGCTGCTGCGCGCGGATCAAAAGTTCAAGGAAATCTTCCTTAAATTTGAGGGCTTGCTCAGCCTGAGCACCGTTCAACTCTCCAGCGGGGATTTTGCGAATTTAGTGCTTTTTTCGAATGAGGAAGCCAAAGACCGTTGGAATTACCACCCTGCCCATCATGGCACCGTTTCTGAAATTTCTCCGCCTTATTACAGCAGCATCCGTCTGAACAACGGGATCCTACCCAACGGGGTAGAGTCGCCAGAACGTTTGAAGCTGACCCGGGTACGCTACCTGGACTATACCGTCTCTCCCCATTGGCGCGCGGTGCGAGAAATTGACACCCTGCCGAAATCTGATGTTTAGCAAAAAGGGTGAAATTTGGGTTATGCGTGGTTGCTGGCCAGCAAATTTTGAAGCTCAACCAGCAGGGCCCCTTCCTGATGAGGCAGCACGGTGCGCGGGTCGAGCAGCACCAGATTGTCTTCCACCCGGGCGATGATCGGGGGATGCGAAGCGCGCAACTGGCTGAGGAACTGGTTGGGATTGGATACCTGCAGCGCTACCAACCAGGTTGGCAGGCGTTCTCCTGGCAGGCTGCCCCCTCCAATGGCCGACTCACCCAAGATCATCCTGGCTCCCTTCATAAAACGCGTCCACTGCTTGGCACGCGCTTCGATGCGCTTTAGGTCCATCGAGATCATCTGCCAGATGGGGATCTTTTGAACTGCTTCACCTTTGAGATAATGCAGTAAGGTGGCTGAGAGACCGGCAAGGGCCATCTTATCTGCCCGGACTGCACGCGCTATCGGGTGCCTGCGCAGTTTTTGTACCAGCTCTTCACGCCCTACGATGATCCCCGCCTGCGGCCCACCCAGAAGTTTATCGCCAGAGAAGCACACCAGGTCCGATCCGGCGGCCAGCGATTCCATCACCGTGGTCTCGTGCGTCAGGCCGTACTCAGCCGTATCCAGCAACGAGCCCGATCCCAGATCGTCCACCAACGGCAGCCCTGCCTGGTGTGCCACGGCTGCGATCTCCTCCAGTGCAGGTTCAGCAGTAAAACCGACCAGCTTAAAGTTCGAACGGTGCGCCCGCAGCACCAGTTTGATCGGGAATTCCTCGATCGCCTTNNGCCTGTGCCACCCGCTGGATAGCGCTGAGGGTATCGGCACTGAGCGGTGAGCGCCCCAGATTGGTATGCAGGATCACACCGGTGGCATTAATCACCGGTTCCAGGGTTGGGCTGGTCCACTCCTGCAGCTTTTGCAGCACTTCTTGTAATATGATCTCAGGTAGGGGAATCGTGCCTTGCTCCCGGCTCACTTTGGCGCGGATGGCGTCCAGCACATGGCGGACAGCCGCCACCGTCAGGGCATGGCCGTAGGCAGAGGCCATTTCACGGCCTTCATTGGAGTGCAGTAAAGAATCAACGGAGGGTATTTTTCGCAAGCTGACCTTGTTTTTCGTCGACCCCATGCCGCGAACCTCCTAAGATCTTGGGCGCCAAAAACTTCGTTCCCGCAGGCGTAACAGGATTTCAACAATCACAAAACCCACCAGGAAGATGATCGCCAACCCCACGCTGACCACCTGTCCAAAGCTCATCCAGATCAGGAGAGCCGTGTACACCCCGACCCATAACGCCTGTCGGACGATCACATTTTGTTCGGGTGGTGGTTCCGTAGGGAATCGGACGTGCAAGAAGACCACCGCAGGAAGCGCCAGGCCGGTGAAAGCCACCACAATTAAAAAGTAGAATAGCCATCTCGGGCCGATGGTTGGCTCGGTCATGTTGACCAGCACGAAAAGACCTCCCCAGCCCAAAACCAGCAGTAAAACGATTAAAGGTAAAAAGGCTCTGACTGTCGGCGTACGTTGCATGATCACTCCAATTATTGAAATATTATATCGTATTTACCCATCGAGCAGGTCTGCCATCGGTACCATTCCGGCTCTGGCGCAAATCCCGCTGGCAGCACGCCCCGCTAAAACAAGAACAGGAATAAAAGGTCGTTGACATTCGTCCGGGTAGGGCCAGGAAGTAGGCAATCCCCTAACCTAGAGAAAAAAAGAAATGAATCATGGGTCTTGAGATAACTGTCTGGATCCAACCCCAGTGCGCTGGCGCGCGCCAGTGTCTGGCCGGTGACAATCGCACCTGCCGCGTTTGTCGGGCCATCTCCCCCATCGGTTGCCAGGCTGATCAGCGCCGCCCTTTCAAGGCCAGCCAAGCCCTCAACAGCCGCCAAGGCCAATTCCTGGTTGCGCCCGCCCATGCCTTCCCCGCCCAGCGTTACCGTGGTCTCCCCGCCGGCGACCCAAACCGCCGGGCGCGGCTTGCCGGCTTCGGCAAAAGCGCGCAGCTGAGCGGACATTTGGCTTCCCACCAGCCGGGCTTCTCCCTGCATGGTGGTGGTGAGCAGTTGAGTGTTGTAGCCCAGCTGTTGAGCCTTGTCCATCGCCCCACGGGCAGCAACCTCATTGTTGCCGACCAGAATATTATTCAATAAGGTCTCGGAAAAAAGCGGCGGCTGGGGCGGGGCATGCAAAGCCTTGAGTACCGCCGGGGGCAGTTTGGCTTCCAGCCCATAACGGGCGATGAGTTCCAGACCTGGCTGCCAACGACCGCTTGGCGACACGGTTGGGCCGGAGGCGATCAGGTCCAGCGGATCCCCCACTACATCGGAGAGGATCATCGCCGCCACGGCTGCCGGAGCCGCGGCCCGGGCCAACCCGCCGCCCTTGACCGTATCCAGGTGCTTGCGAATGCGGTTGATCTCTTCTATCGTAGCGCCACTGGCCAGCAGCAGATTGGTGAGCAGCTGCAGTTCTTGCAGCGGTACACCGGGTACCGGAGACGTCAGCAAGGCCGATCCCCCGCCTGACAAGACCACCAGCACAAGATCATCTTGCTGGGCATTTGCCAGCAGTGCCAGCATTGACTGGGTTGCAGCCAGCCCGCGTTGGTCCGGGATCGGATGCCCGGCTTCAACGATCTGCACCGGGCCAACGTTTGCCGGACCGCCATACCCTTCCTTCACGATCACCAGTCCATCGGTAATCCAAATACCGAGCTTATCCACCACTGCCTGCGTCATAGGCAGGCCAGCCTTACCAGCCCCCACCAGGAAGATGCGTTTGTTCTTGCGCAGGTTGTAAGTTTGCCTGCCAAGGTGGAGCTGGTCGCCCACCAGGTAGAGTTGCCGTTCCACTACTTTGTAAGGGTCGACGGCCTGGATCGCTGCGCACAGGATCTCGGCTGCTTGCGGGCCCCAAGGAGCGCGCTTTAAAGTCTCGGTCATAAAATCAGCAGGCTGCATAGCTCGATTGTATCAAAGTTTTGGAATTGACAAATACCGAAAAAAGGTCAGATCAAGCCCTGCAATCCGCGTTTGGATTTTGGGCCGATCAAGCCTGGGCCCAGCAAGAAATCAGAGGCTCTAAACGCCTTTCATGCTGCTCTCATTTTTTTATCCGGGCTGTTGGCTATAATCTAGTCAGCCATAAACATGGAAGTGTCATTAGAGGGCCAAACACCCTCACGGCTGGTAATCACAGAACAATGGAGGTCAGGATGGAACAGAGAAACAAGGCTTTGGCCGGATGGATGATCTTCGGCCTGATCTTGGTGGGAATCTTCGGTTTATTTGCCGGGTTTTTGTCCTTTATCAATGAGTACAACTATCTCGGCACCGGGTTGTGCTTAATCGCTTCCGCCCTGGCTTTCGGCAAGGTGCTGGAAGCCTACTGATCCGCGAATGTCCTCCACCAATCAGGATGCCACGATCACCGCAATCACTTATCTCTTAAGACAACTAAAGAGTTGATGCCAACTCTTTAGTTGCTTGGGGAAAGAAGCCCCAATCAAACCAGGCAGAGCGCTTGAACTGCTCCTGGTTTGCCTATGGTCAGGTTTATAAATGCTGCAAATTGCCCAACTCAGCCAGGTTTAAGACTCAGCGGCCAGACAGGTAAGCGTCTCGATCACACCCGGGATCGGCTGGATAACCGTTGCCAGCAGATTGCCTAGCTCATCCAGGGTGGAAACTTGCACCACCGCAACAGCATCATACGGGCCGAAGGTCATATGCGCTTCAACCACTTTTTCGGAGCGGTGCAGCAGATCGACTACCTTGCGAATTTGCCCCATCTGAACACTAATCAAAACATAGGCCTTCATAATTATTCCTATCCTTTCCTGGCTCTCAGAAAGATTGCCCAGTAGGTCGCGGAGACCAGTGCCGCACCGCCGATAATATTGCCAAGAGTTACCGGGATCAGGTTGTTGACCAAGAATGTGCCCCAGGTCAGGTTGACAACATCCACCCCGCTCTGGGTAACAAAAGCTGGATCGAATTGTTTGATCAGCAGCGCAAAGGGGATGAAATACATATTGGCGATGCTGTGTTCAAACCCGGCCGCCACAAAGGCGGTCACGGGGAATATGATGGCCACGATCTTATCCACGGTTGTACGGGCGCTGAAGGTCAGCCAGACGGCTAAGCAGACCAGGGTGTTGCACAGCGTTCCCAAAGAGACCGCCTGGATAAAGCCGAAAGTGACTTTACCGGCGGCAATTTTGAGGGCGGTTTCTCCCACTGCGCCGCCGCCAAACCCATACTGCCGGCTGAGAAAGACCAGTACGGCCATACCAACCGAGCCGACAAAATTACCGGCATAGACGATGGCCCAATTGCGCAGCAGCTTTTGGGTGCTCACTTTTCGGCTGGCCCAGGCCATTACGATCAGGTTGTTACCGGTAAACAGTTCTGCGCCAGCCACCACCACCAGCACCAGCCCCAGGCAGAACACCAGGCCTGTCATCAGTTTGGCAGCGCCAAAAGGCATACTGCCTGTGCCAGCGGCAGTTGTGGTGGCAAACACGCTGCCCAATGCGATAAACCCCCCTGCCAGGACAGACAGGGCAAATGTTTTCAAGACTCCAGTTTCGGCCTTCTGGACCCCTAAATACTCGGCACGGGTAGCCATCTCTGCAGGCAACAAAGCGTCAAAACGAACTTCGTTCATAGTGCCTCCATAAGAATTTTTTGTGATTAATTTCACAATACTACATCTTCATTATACTACACATCAATTAAATGGCAAGAATTTCATTCCTGCTCAGGAAAAGTAAGCCTGGACTTCACACAACCAGCGCTCGAAAAATCATCACGCCAATTCCCCCATTACACGAACCAATCCATTAAATCATGCGCGGCGTGGTCGATCGACCACGCC
>DNGN01000332.1 GCA_003486225.1 Chloroflexota bacterium | reverse complement strand
AATGTGGAATTTTATACCAAAATTTTAGGCTTGCGCCTGGTTAAAAAATCAGTCAACCAGGATGATGTTTCAGCATATCATTTATTCTATGCCGATAAAATCGGCTCTCCCGGCACGGATATGACCTTTTTTGATTGGCCGCAGATTGGCCCCAATCTGCGCGGCACGGACAGCATCGCGGGCACCGTCTTCCGGGTAAACGGCCGCCGGGCACTTGATTTCTGGGCAGATCGCTTTGAGTCGTATGAAGTGCCCCAGGGTGCAATCACAGAATTTGCCGGGCGCACGGTTTTGCCATTTGAAGACCTGGAAGGTCAGCAATTATACCTGGTAGATGACCAGGGCGAAGACTTTGAAGGTGAAATCTGGTCGCGCCCGGATATCCCGGATGAATTCGCCCTGAGAGGGTTTTACAGCATCATCTTATCGATGCCTTCTTTAGATCAGCTGCATGCGATCCTGACTCAGATCCTGAATTTTGACGAGGTACAGCAAACCCAATGGCTGGATGGTGAATCCCGGGTTGTGATTTACAGCACCAAGCAAGGGGTCAGCGCTGGCGCAGAAGTCTGGCTGCTGGAACAGCCGCGTGCCGGTCGGGCCCGTTTGGGGGCTGGGGGAACACATCATGTGGCATTTCGAGTGAAAGACTTCGAAACGCAGAAGCAATGGCGAAATCACCTGATCGAGTCCGGGCTGTATGTCAGCGGGCTTGTCGACCGCTTTTGGTTCCGCTCGATATATTTCCGGGTTTCCAACGGCATTTTATTTGAAATTGCCACCGATGGGCCCGGTTTTGCGATTGATGAAGACTTAGAAAACCTGGGGGAAAAATTGGTCTTGCCGCCCTTCCTGGAAGCCCGGCGAAAAGAGATCGAAGCCGGGTTGACGCCGATAGGGGCGCAAAAATGAGCGCCAAGATCCATGAGGGACAGCCTGTTTTTCAATTTGGCACAGAGGCGCAGGATGCGCAACTGGCAGTCATATTGCTGCATGGGCGCGGCGGCAGTGCAGAGGGTATGGTGCCGCTTGCCCAGGCCCTGCACGTGAAGGGAGCCAATTTTTTGATCCCGCAAGCTGCACTTAACCGCTGGTATCCCAATTCTGCGTTTGGCCCGCTTGAGACCAATGAGCCTGACCTCTCCTCTGCTCTGGAGATGATCGATTTGCTGGTAGCGCAAATTGAGCAGCAAGGGTTTTCTCACCAGCAGATTGCTTTTGGCGGATTTTCTCAGGGTGCGTGTTTGGCTTCGGAATACGTGGCCCGCAACGCCAGGCGTTATGCGGGATTGTTTGTTTTGAGTGGCGCACTGATTGGTCCCAGAGGTATGGCGCGCAGCTATGCTGGTTCGCTGGAGGGAACGCCGGTTTTCATCGGCGGCAGCGATGTCGACCCCTGGGTGGCGCATGATCTGATCTCTGAGAGTGCGCGTGTCCTGGAACAGATGAGCGCCAGTGTGGATTTTCGCACCTATCCCGGCATGGCGCATACCGTCAACCAGGATGAGATCGACAGCGTCCGTTCTTTGCTTGCCAGTGCACTAATTCCAAAAAAATCCTGAAGGGCTTTACAAGAAGTCTTCCTTTCTGGAGCCTCGCTCCTGGTCCCAGGCATGTTTTTCCTGGGCGATGGTCAGGGCGATGCGAATCACGCTGCGCTGATCTCCAATTAAACCTGTGGGGGGAATATGATTGATGGACCCAGAAAAGCCGGGTTTATCTGCTCGTCAGGCAGAAAATCCTGCCAAAGAATATGGGATTAGCCAAATTTTATGATTTATAATTGGCTCAAACATGCTGAGTTGATCAGCCATTACCAATATTTCCTAAGGTACGCTCACCACAATGCAAACACCGCTTCTGCAAACCAAACTGTTTATCCCGCCTGTTCGAACCAAACTGGTCAATCGCCCGCGCTTGATTAAGCGCTTGAATGACGGGTTGAGCACTAAATTGACCCTGATTGCTGCCCCAGCTGGATTTGGTAAAACCACGTTGGTTTGCAGCTGGCTCAATGGGCTTGGCGAGCAGGTGGCTGGAGAAGGGAAACAGGGTCGCGACCTGATAAAAGTGGGCTGGGTCTCTCTGGATGAACGGGATAATGATGCAGCACTTTTTTGGCATTACGTCATTGCAGCTTTTCAAACGATAGTCCCTTCCCTTGGGAGCACAATTCAACCTCTGCTGGAATCCTCGGCCGCGCTTTCTCAGGAGATGGTGGTCACCCAGCTGATCAATGAGGTGGTGGGAAACCTGCAAACTGGCGATACCAAGCTGCGTGTATTGTTGATCCTGGATGACTACCATTTGATCACGAATCCAGATATTCACGCTGGTCTCAATTTTCTGTTGGATCATCTACCGCCAATGCTGCACCTGGTGATCACCACCAGAGCCGACCCGCCTTTAAAGTTGTCTTACCGGCAGGGCCGTTCTGAAATCAATCCAATCCGGGCATCTGATCTATCTTTTACCAATGAAGAGGCTGTTGAATTCTTGAATGCTCAGATGGGGTTGGGTCTTTCACAAAAGGATATCAGCATCTTAAAAAGCCGCACTGAAGGGTGGGCAGCCGGACTGCAATTAGCGGCTCTTTCCCTGCAGGAGCAAGCCGATAGGCATCAATTTGTTTTGGATTTTGCAGGTGATGACCGGTATATCGCGGATTATTTGATCGACGAGGTGCTCCAAACGCAACCGGCTCACATTCAAGACTTTTTGTTAAAAACCGCTATCCTGAATCAGTTATCTGCCTCGCTTTGTGCGGATTTAACCGGCCAAAAAGAGAGTCAATCCATTCTGGGACAGCTAGAGCGCCATAATCTTTTTCTTTCTCCCCTGGATAACCGGCGCGAATGGTACCGTTACCACAGTTTATTTGAAAACCTGTTGCGCCAACGCCTGCAGGAAACGNNCTCGGAAAAGATTTTTCGAGAGCAGCACAATTGATCGTACAATGGTCTGGGGAAATTTTCCAGCAATTCAAGCTTAACGCTCTTGTTGGTTGGATCCAGGTTCTTCCTCAAAGTCTCATAGAGAGACAGCCAGTGTTGAGCATGATTTATGCCTGGGCATTATTGGCTCTTGGGAAAACAAAAGCGGTGGAGGATTGTCTCGATTCTTTCGAGGAACGGATAGGTGTAAGAACAGAGAATGTGACACGGGGCCGATTAAAAGAGCTTGACCCCGAAATAAGAGGGGCGATAATTGAAGTCACGGTTATCCGGTCGGTGATCGCGATTAATCAGTTCAATATTCAAAAGACACTCGAATGGTGTCAGGCCGTTGAGCCTTATCTTAAAGATGACTCACAACCCCATCTCTTTAATCCGACATCTGCACTTCGCACGGTTATCCTTTTCAACCTGGGATTGTCCCATGAACTCACCGGAGATAGTATATCCTCCCAGAAAGCTTTTGAAGAAGCAGCAGCCCTCAGCTCTGAACAAAAAAATGCCAATATATTAACCATGTCAATTGCCCACCTGGGGCAACTGCAAATGCTGCAGGGCAACCTTCGTCAGGCTGAGAAAACCTATCTCCAAGCTTTAAAGTTAGGTGCTGAAGTCACAGGACAGCAGTCTCCATTGGCTGCAATTGCCGAGATCGGTCTGGGCAATCTGTTTTATGAATGGGATGATCTGAAAAAATCAGAAAATCACTTCAAAGCCGGNNTTAGAGGAGCTTGGTGCAAAAATGCTGCTGCCACTTGTGGAGGCGTTCCGTGCCAGGATGTGGGTTTCTGAAGGAAAATTAACTGAAGCAGAACAATGGATAGAGGCAAAGAACCTTGCTGTGGATGGCGAACTCTCATACCTGCAGGAGAATGATTACATCACATTTGTCCGCCTGTTGATGGCTCAAAAAAGTTACAGCGATGCTGATAGTTTGATTGTCCGGCTGCTTGATTTTTCTGGCAGAGCTGCACGCATTACGAGGGTGCTGGAATTGATGATCCTTCAAGCGATTGTTAAGTATGAGCAAGGCAACTCGGTCCAGGCAGAGAAAATTATCAGGAGCGCCCTGAAAATGGCGGAACCAGAAGGATATCAACGTCTCTTTTTGGATGAGGGTACAGCGATTGCCACGCTTCTCTACCTGGTAATCGCCAGCCAGGAAACTTCAGTCTATGCGGAAAAGCTTCTGAAGGCTTTAGGATATCCGAAGGCAGACCAGGGCAAAAAACAGCTTGCTGGTGATTCGACTGACTCCTTGATTGAACCCTTAAGCCAACGTGAGATTGACATCCTGCAATGCTTGGCAGAAGGACTCTCGAATCGTGAGATCGCCCATAGGTTGATCATCTCATTAAGTACAGTAAAAACGCATACCCGCAACATCTACATCAAGCTGGGGGTGAACAGCCGGACCCAGGCGATTGCCCAGGCGAGGGCGTGGGGAATTATCGGTTCCTCCTAATATTTCCATTTGATCTAGAACAACCATAACATAAGGACCTGGGTAATCCCCAGGTTTTTTTCATACTCCTTATCACCCTTTGATCCTCCTTTTGGAGGATGCGGCTACTACCACTTATCTTTTATTCTATAGTCGATTTGAGCAAACTGATGGCTAGATTTAGATGCGAGGAATCATGAAAACTACAGCAGGGCTCCAAAGAACCCAATCAGCAAAGTACCAGATCAAAATTCAGGGCAGGCAAACGGAAGGTTGGGCTGATTGGATGGATGATCTGGAAATTGTGACTGAAAGGAAATCCGAGGAGATTACTGTCACCACACTGACCGGGATGGTCAAAGATCAGTCTGGTTTACATGGACTGCTTAACCGCATCAGAGACCTAAGTATTCCGCTCATATCCGTTCAATATAT
>DNGN01000100.1 GCA_003486225.1 Chloroflexota bacterium | reverse complement strand
ACCGTCATGGAAACAGAGGTAAACCTGCCGTATGTGACCGCCGATGCCAGCGGCCCCAAACATCTCGTGATGAAGCTCAGCCGGGCAAAATTTGAACAGATCACCGAAGACCTGCTCAAGCGCGCTGAAACACCCTTCAATGCCGCTCTGAAAGATGCTGGACTCTCCGCATCAGATCTAGATGAGGTGGTTTTGGTGGGCGGTTCTACCCGCATGCCGATGGTGCAGCAACTGGTGGAAAAACTCACTGGAAAAGCCCCACACAAAGGCGTCAATCCCGACGAAGTTGTCGCAGTAGGTGCGGCAATTCAGGCTGGCGTATTGGGCGGAGAAGTGAAGGACGTTCTGCTTCTGGATGTCACCCCACTGACCCTGGGCATCGAAACCCTCGGCGCAGTCATGACCCCCATGATCGAACGCAACACCACCATTCCGGTGCGTAAAAATGAGGTCTTTTCAACCGCCGCAGACAACCAAACCGCAGTGGATATCCACATCCTGCAAGGTGAACGCACCATGGCCAATGACAACATGAGCCTGGGCCGCTTCCGGCTGGAAGGCATCCCACCAGCACCACGCGGCATCCCGCAGGTTGAGGTCACCTTCGACATCGACGCCAACGGTATCCTGAATGTCACCGCCAAGGATAAAGCCACCGGCAAAGAACAGAAGATCACCATTACGGCCAGCACCAACCTGAGCGAAAACGATATCGACCAGATGGTCAAGCAAGCCCAGCAAAATAAGGCCGAAGATGAGAAACGCCGCGAGCTGATCAACGCCAAGAACAACGCCGACAGCCTGGCCTACCAGACAGAAAAGACCCTCAAAGATCTTGGAGATAAAGTCCCGGCAAACGAAAAGAGCAATATCGAAGCTGAGATCAACTCCCTGCGCGAGGCGGCTCAGAGCGACGACCTCAACCGCATCAAGAAACAGACCGAGACCTTGCAGAATGCCTTCCATGCTCTCAGCCAACAGCTGTATGCCCAGGAAGGGCAGCCAGCCGGCGCTCCGGGAGGCATGCCAGGGGCCGACTTCCCCAACTATGGCGGCCAGCCTTCTGGCAACGGCAGCCGACCAAAAGATACGGATGAAGAAGGTGAAGTCTTGGAAGGCGAATTTACCGAGAACTAACCTTCCCTCAAAACTCCTTTTTCATAACAGACCGGTCAGGATAACCTGACCGGTCTTCTTTTTGGTAACGAAAAAAGGAACTTTTCCCTAAAACTTGACTTTGAGTTTCGAAAATGTTAAGGTATTTATGTCACCATTTCTTGTAAAAAATTAAATACTATTGAGAGGAGATCATACTATGACACTTGGAGGTTATGCTGACCGGATTGCGTGGGTCGATCTTACAGAGGGCAAGACGGAGTACAAGCCTGTTCCCGAAGATCTGGCTCGAAAATATATCGGTGGAAGAGGGTTGGGAGTTAAATTTGTATTTGACAACGGTCCGGACGTGGACCCCCTCTCCCCGGATAATATCTTGTGCTTCATGAACGGGCCGTTAACCGGTTCGGAGGCCAACATGAGCGGCAGGATGGCCGTGGTGACAAAATCACCCCTGACCGGAACCATCACAGACAGTCATCATGGTGGTTGGTCTGCCGCTCGCCTACGCTGGGCAGGGTTTGACGGGCTCGTTTTCAAGGGTAAAGCAGAAAAACCGGTCTATGCCTATGTCTCAGACGGCACGCTTGAGCTGCGAGACGCTTCAGAAGTTTGGGGCAAAGGCGTGCACGACACTGTCAAACATTTCCGGGAAAAATATGGTGAGAAAGACCTGACCGTGATTGCCATCGGTCCGGGAGGAGAGAACCTGGTCAAATTTGCTTGTTGGGTCAATGAAGACGACCGGGCCAGCGGACGCGGCGGAACAGGCTGTGTCGGCGGCAGCAAGCATCTCAAAGCCATCGTCGTAAAGGCAGAAAAAGCTATTGTTAAAGCCGCTGACCGGGAAAAATGGAAAGCCGCCCATTCAACAGCCCTGGCAATGATCATGGATGAGCGCGTGGTCACATCCCCCCGCAAAGGTGGCCTATCGGTATACGGCACCAATGTCCTGATGAACATGACCAACGTGATTGGTGGTCTGCCAGCCAAGAATAGTCAATTCGCAGCTTTCGAGACCGCTGAGAAGATCAGTGGTGAATATGTGAACGACAATCTGCTGGTTGGCAACCCCACCTGCCATGCCTGCCCGGTCGCCTGTAAAAAGGAAGTTGAGATCAAAGATGGGCCTTATGCCGGCCTGCGCATGGAATCACTCGAATACGAACCTGCCTGGTCGATGGGCGCCAACTGCGGCAATGATGATGCCCGCGTCGTCGCCAAGATGATTGACCTGTGCAACGACTACGGCCTGGATGCGATCGAGACCGGCCACCCCATCTCGGTATATATGGAAGCTTCACAACGAGGCTATACCAACGGCGATGGCAAAATCGCCTGGGGAGAAGGTGCCAAGATGGTAGAGCTGGCTGGCAAGATCGCCCGCCGCGAAGGGCTTGGCAATGTTATGGCTGAAGGAACAGACGCAACTGCAAGGCATTTCGGCCATCCCGAACTCGCCATGACCGTCAAAGGCATGGGCGTACCGGCTTACGACCCGCGCGGCATCAAGGGCATGGGAATCGGATATGCCACCAGCAACCGCGGCGCCTGCCACCTGCGCGGATACACCCCGGCTGCTGAAGTGGTTGGCAATGTACTTGGCCCCTCCGAAGTGGCAGACCCACTGGAATGGAAGGGCAAAGGCGACCTGACCATCATCTTCCAAAACGTTCACACTGTCACCGACTGCCTGGACATCTGCAAATTTGCCACCTTTGCTGAATCCATGGATGCCTTTGCAGCACAATACGAAGCCATGACGGGTGTACCCTCAAGTGCGGAGCACTTACTGAAAGTTGGCGAGCGCGTTTTCAACCTTGAACGCCACTACAACAATCTGGTCGGCTTCCGCGAGGGTAGCGACTACCTGCCCAAACGCTTTACTGATGAACCCTCCACCATGGGGGGCAGTAAAGGGCATGTCTGCGAACTGGACGACATGCTGGAAGAATATTACAAGGGACGCGGCTGGGTCAACGGTGTTGTACCCGAGTCAAAATTAAAAGAGCTGGAGATCCTCTAACTCTACAAGAAGCAATGCAACAAAAACGGGCGGCCTGCATAAGGCCGCCCGTTTTAATTAACCCGTCGAGGGAAAACCTGCTACCCCCCGCCAACCGCAGGAAAAACGCTGATCTCATCATCCGGCATGATCATGGTATCAAAATCATTCTCAGTAAATTGTACATCCCGCCCATTGATAAAGAAATGGACATGCCCATACAGCCGGCCATCTTCGTTTAACAATTCCTTCTCCATGGCCGGAAATTGGGTAATGATGGCCTGGAGCACTTCTTTGGCCGTCACACCATGTTCGATAGGGATCTCAACCGTCTTCCCACCTGCAATATCCCGTAAAGTAGCATAAAAATTAACCTTCATGTGTTTGATCCTCTCCGTCCGCCTCAGCATTACGCAAGACTTCCACGTTCAGCCGACCACTGGAGATCGGGGAAAAAAAGCTGATCTCTGCATCGGAATCCAGGGGCGTATCCAAGCCCTGGGCACTCAAACGCGGGTTGCGTCCATTGATGAAGATTGGGACATCCTGGCGCAAATTTCCATCCACATCAAATAATTGTGAACAGAGCTCTGGAAACTGCTGGGTGAGTATGTTGAGTAAATTCCCGAAGGTATGATCACCTCCCAGGTCCGTAATCTCAACAGCTTCCCGCCCAACCACGGCTCGCATATTGGCATAAAAGCGAATTTGCATGCATTTCTCCTATGCACAGTATACCAAAAGTGTCGTTGATCAAAAGAGGTTTCACGGGCATTGAATGATGCCCTGCGCCCAAAGACAGCCCCCGCAAACCGGAAATTCTGTGTTCCCAAGGCAGTCCTCGACGTTTTCCTCCGAAAGGTCGCAGCCTCCGCAAAAGGTGCAGGGGGCAAAAACGAAATTATGCAGCCGTTCGCGGTACGCAACGTAATCAGGAGAAAGCCATAGGTCCGAAAGCGAGCCTTCGGTCACACTCCCGATGACGTGTTTTTTCGATAACCGCGGTTTGTTGTGCAAGTAGCTCATATGCGTGTGCATCAGCGGCCAGCAGGGACTGACATCCCCATTCCAGGCAATTGACATCGTCCCGCTCTCCACAAAATTACACACGTCATTCGCCCCGCCCCAATTATTGCCCGCAAAGCTGACATTGCACCCGCTGTTAAAGGCTTCGGCCAGCGCGGCTTGGGTCTCCTCGTTGAAGTCAATCTTTGGCAGGCTGAGTTTTGGCAGCACCGGGGAAGGCATATAGGCAATGTTGCGCATGCTGCGGGAATACAGACCCTCTTCTTGCAGTTCAGCCACGGTGGGCTGTACGTTGCTGACAGAATAATATCGTGCGCCAAAGGTATGCCCCATCTTGATGATTTTCGGCAGGTCCTGGATATTGCGCCGCATGGCAACAAAGGCGACCCCAATCTCGGGTTTGGGGAAGTGACCGCCTTTTCTCATCTTGAAAAGGCGTCTTAAATTTTCGAGAACCATTGGAAGTTCAGCCCCCATGCGCACATCGGCATAACTCTCGGGGGAGGCCCCATCAAGTGAAACCCAGAGCAAATCCAGTCGCGCATCCACCAGTTTCCGGGCATTTTTCTCATTCAGGATGGTGCCATTGGTGATCAACTCCACCTTGACACCCAGGGCTTTGACCCGCGCCACCCACTCAATGGTTTTTGGGTGGAAGAGGGGTTCCCCGATGCCGCCAAAATAGACATCAGGGATCGGATCGAGCTGCTGCAGACCGCGGTAAATATGCTCAAAAGTCTCCTCGCTCATGCGTCCCATCGGCTGGTCCCAGCCATGTCGGAAACAGGTGATGCAGTCCAGGTTGCAGGCAACCGTGGGTTCAATGTAGATCTTGGTCAGGTGAGTGACCGGTCTGTGCATACGGACAAAATTTCCGCCTTCATCCAGGCGCACTCTGGCCCCCGGTTGCAGTCCATAGTTTTGCATGACCTCGGGAGGTAAGACAAGCCGGCCGTCTTCGTCAATCTCTGCCCAAGCCGTGGTCGGTTTCGTGGATACCATGTGTTTCATCCTTCTCTATTATTAAACACGGATAGTTTTATCAACAGGAAACTATTCCATCATTGAGTATTTTAAGTGTGCCAGGGTTATTTTAGTGTACACTAGATTTATGCTTGCGAACGTGTGATTTCTGTGCCGTGATCGGCTCATACTGGCGTAATGGTGGATGTAGAAGTTGATACACGCTCTGGCCTGTCAGCAGTCGTAGTCCGTAATAACCAGAATAACAGCCTGCTGGATAATCATACCGAATGGTATATACTCTGTGGTCAGGTCAATGAAAACTCGTTATATACTAGTATGGAACAATATCAATAACTTTAGAAAAAGACAATATTCTTTGCCATTTGTGAATCTTGCAAAGCGAGAAAAAAACCATCAATAAAAAGAAGGAGTAAATCATGATACTGGAAAAAGGTGAAAAAGTCTTCATCATATCCCGCCGTTTATTTGAAAAAGACTTGCGCCGACATTTTATTGGGGAGGTTGAGGAAGCAACAGAAAGGGTGGCCCGTGTCAAAGGCTTTGCATTTGTGTACGATGACAACGCTGTCAAATTCATCAAGCGGGAAGATATTCGAATACGACTATTCTCATTAACGGATGCTGCTAATATTATCAACATACTACCCATAGAAACTATTGTGGCAGATATCAGCTATCAAACTAATGAGAAACACCAGCGTATCATCACTGACGGAAAACATTTCGAGATGAATGTTAGTGAATTTAGCTTTCACCTGTAACTGAATTACCATATTTATCAAACATGTTGGGAAGTTTTCGGGTTCTGATTTTTATAATCACCCATTAGTATTTATCTCGCTAACGATACTACTGTATGGAATATTATCAGTGTATTGTGTTCCCATTGTCGTGGTACTTGACGAGCCATAGAAGTGGAGAAAAAATTACTACAACTTCAGACCGCATAGTGCGCTCTATTTTTATTCCCCCAGTACCATTTGAAATCTTAGCTCAGCCTGGCCAAATCCAATCAGTTGGACGATATCTACCAATTTTCAGGTCAGGCCATTTTTGCCACTACCTTCATCCCAAGGTCTCAAGCAGAGCATTGAGGATTGGCTGCATAGTCTTCTGGTACGTCTTCAGCGCCGTTCGGCCCTCATCGCTTAATTCGACCAGGGTTCGTGGAACTCTACCAGCAAAGGTTTTATCAATTTTTACTAACCCATCCTCCTCAAGTTTCCGCAGATTGGCAGAGAGATTGCCCCGAGTCAGTCCTGTAGTACGGGTCAAAAAACTAAAATCTGCATCTACCACAGCGGCTAGTACAATTAAAATCTTGAGACGCGTGGGTGAGTGGATCGAAGAATTGATCTGGTCGACATGATGAAGAAGATCATTGCTGGATTTTTTGTTAGCCAATTTCTTCCACCTCAGCAAGTTTAGGATTTGTTCGGATAAAATTCACCAACTGCCATATTCCATAGAGCATCAACACTACGCCTACTGCGATGGTCATTGTCGGGGTTAAGAATTTCAGCCCCAATCCTACGACAATAAACAGCGGAAACAAGATTAAATAGGCCAGGATCCGGTTGAAGCCGGAGATCAGCACCATGCCAAAGGCAATTCCAAAAATTGTGAGCGCAATCGGTCCGGCAAACCCCAAAGGTTTTTTCAGGACGACTCCATAAATGATCGCAACCAGAACCAAGATTCCACCAATTCCACCAATCATCCACATCGCAGGTGTGCGCCTGGTACGAAACCTGGCATGGCCAAGACGAGGCAGGGTAATCCAATACTTGAGGGGATAATATAAGAAGAAACAGAAAATTGTTAGGGTGGAAAAAAATGTTGAGTGGCTGTACAAGAAAATACCGGTGCCCACTACATTCCATCCAATGAGGAGATCGATCAATCCATCCCCGTGAAAAGACAAAAATGCATGCTTCTTTAGTTTCAGTTCCAGCTCTTTAAAATCATCTTTCTTAGTCATTATTTTCTCCGTTTAGAATTTCAATATGTTTATAATCTAAACTTGTTTATATTATACAATCTTAAGAATCAAATGTCAAGCAGCTTTTGCCCACGCCCAAAAATTAGTGTACACTAATTACATGCTCGCAAATGTTAAATCCTGTGCCGTGATCGGCC
>DNGN01000076.1 GCA_003486225.1 Chloroflexota bacterium | reverse complement strand
ATCGGAAATAATAGGTCGGACTGGCCGGATCAACTGCAGCTGGATCGCCGGACCTCGGCTCGGTTTCTTCCACCTGGGCCACGAAGACCACTTCTTCCGCCAATTCAGGTCCCGAACCTACCAGGTGGCTGGAGGGCAGCCCACCTTGGCTCAGTTTGCTAAACTGCTCAGCCAATGTTACCCGGCTGGCATCCTGCTCGATGCCCAAGCTGCTGGAGATACCCGAGTCGTCAACATTGCTGTACGGCTCCCGCCGCCTGGTAAATTCTTCCCAGCGCTCTTTCATTTGTTCCACATCAATGGACGTGATTCCACCCGAGAGCAGGACCAGAATGGCGGACAGCGTCAGGGCTGCCTGAGTTGAATTTTTACGGATCAGCTCGGAAAAGCCAATCCCGCGAGCTTCCCAATCCCGCTCCCGCTCCACCTGAGAGAAAAACACCATCAGAGCAACCGAAGCCCCCAGCATCACCAGCATTACGTTGGAAGAAGCATCTGAATACGAGCGTGCCAACGCCACCAGAAGGATAGCCGGAAGGACTGCTACCAATGGGCGCCGGCGCCGCCAAAGATGCCAGGCAGTCCAGATCGTTGCCAGCCACATGAATAAAGACCAGACCATCAAAATCGAGATCAGATCATTATTCATGCTAGGAAATCGAACCACCCAAAGCACAAATCGCTGCAGCATAACAAAGACACTTTGGGAGAAATCATGCATATAGATGAAGAGCGTGCCAAACGAAGGAATAACAAACTGGCCCTGCACCGTCTTTACAAAAGCCTGCACCAGGGTGCCAAACCACCAGATCAGGTTATTCCAAAGGGTCTGCCAGTCATCCCATAAGCGCCCAACCATCATGGAAGACATCAATAAACCACTAAAGAAAGTAAACAAGGCGGTGGTCCAACCCAGCTTGCCAAAACGTATCAAAATGATGGAGACAAATAATCCCACCCCCACCATACTCCAGGCCAAATCCAAATTCAAGCCGCGGACCACATCTGAGACTCCCCCCACCATCCCATTTAGAATAACCATCACTAAAACAAGGGATGCAAGCTTCTGCCATTGCAGTTTGGATGATGTGCTGGTTATCTCATGCCCGTTACTTCCATTATGGCTGCGCATGGTTAAAGCTTGCTCCAATCCAGGTCACTGGCTGTGAAGGATGATGAAGACGAAACCCCGTGCTGAGATTTTTGCCACACAAAATAATCTCGCACAACCGGGCGTTGGTAAACTGCTGGTGTAATGCGGTAATGATTTATTCCCCAGGCGGATAATTTTGCCAAGATAGCCGTAGATGTTTCGCTTCCGCCAAAGGAAGGCGGGTCTAGCAGCAGCACCGTGACACGAATATCTCGCTGCATTAAGCTCATCAAGGCATTCAACCATTCCTGGTTAACCGATGGGGTAATAATGATCGCACTTGTGCTCCGTCCTAAAGATCGCTGCGTCTCAGCCAGCATGGAGAATAAGCTGCTCTGCCCCCGATGCACGGTCGCCAAAGAGCGCAAGATCTCCCAGCGCTGGCCGCTACCGGTTCGTGGGGGAAGCCAGATATTTTTACTGCCGTGAGCCACAAGACCCACCGCCCTCCCATTGCGCAGTCCCCGATCTGCAATCGATGCAGCCAGGATAATGGAATACTCCTCCGTGGCTTCAGCATCTTCTCCCAGCTGGACAGATTCATCCATATCCACAAAAACCCACCAGTCACTGGTCGGCATCCTGTCGAAGATACGCACATACAAATCGTCCTGGCGGGCCGAGGTCAGCCAGTGCACAGAGAACAGGCTGTCACCCGATGCATATTCCCTCACACCAGAAGCGGTTACGGTTCTGCGGGGAGTGGCCACCTTTGTTCCACCCTCCCCTATACGGTCACCAGTCGCAATCTCAATTGAGGGCAGCGGGATGATCGGCGGAACGACCAGCATCGTCTGGGTTTTTGCGTAACGAATTTTCACCCGAAACAAGCCAAATGGATCCCCTGTTTCCAATTCTGTTGGGCCCAGCGTGTAAAACCCCCGGCTATAGCACACACTGCCTTTCAACCAACGGCGAACAGATTTTCCTCGAATATAACGAGCGGTATTGACCTGGTATCTTGGAAAATCAGAATAATCCACCACCGACACCCATATGGCAGGAAATCGACCCTGGTTGGAAACCACAAATCGTTCCTGCAGTTGATCTCCAACTTTAGCAAGGTGGCTGCGTGGTTCTCTTTCAAAGTGCATTCCCTTCATTAAAGAACGCGCCCAGATATAAGCCAGTCCGAGGGCTCCGCCTAAACCAACCAATAATATTCCCCACACTTTATGCGGGGCGGCAATCTGCTGAATGATCAGCAGAACGATAAAGACGGGCAGCAGTTTATGATTTAATTTTAGTTCACGAGTTTGGGGAATTTCCGCTCTCATGCTGCCAGTATACCATTCTGACAATTCTTACCACCTTAATTAAATATTAGAGAAGTTCCCAAATATTGATTTCCTCTTTATAATCTGATTATCGATATCCATCACGCAGCCATCGTACCGAAGTTTCATGGCACAACCCGCGATTCAATTGGCTCATCCTAATACATGGAACCGTGATCCGATATAATTAACTGCAGCAAAAGATCTTTCAATCAAATAGATGGAGGTAGGATTTTGGCCATAGAGAGAAGTGAACTTAAACTCGTATCCACACTTAGCAATAACATTCTTGATGAAGTTGAAAAAGCTGTCATTGGAAAACGCAAACCGCTGGAGATCATCCTGGCAGCAATCTTATCTGAAGGCCACATCCTGATCGAGGATTTGCCAGGCCTAGGCAAAACCCTGATCGCCAAAAGCTTAGCCACAGCCCTTGGTTTGGACTTCAAACGCATTCAATTCACGCCCGATCTGCTGCCTACAGACATCACAGGCGGATATATCTACGACCGTTCGAAAAGCCAGTTCATTCTCAGGCGTGGTCCTATCTTCGCGAACATCATCCTGGCTGACGAGATCAACCGGGCCTCTCCAAAAACCCAGTCTGCACTATTGGAAGCCATGCAGGAAGGCCAGGTAACCCTCGAAGGCGAAACGGCCATCTTGCCAAACCCATTCATCGTAGTCGGCACCCAGAACCCGATCGAATATGAAGGCACCTTCCCGTTACCCGAAGCACAACTGGACCGCTTTATTGCCCGGGTTGAGATCGGCTACCCCACCCGCAGTGAGGAAATTGAGATCATTGACCGACGTCATGTACGCCAGGAAGATGAAATCACCCTA
>DNGN01000229.1 GCA_003486225.1 Chloroflexota bacterium | reverse complement strand
AATATGGATGTGCTGATTGCGATGGGGTCATCCGCGGCGTATTTTTATTCGATCCCGGTACTACTGGGCATGATCCCCGGGCATGTGTATTTCGAGACCGGTGCAGTGATCATTACCTTGATCCGGCTGGGCAAATTCCTGGAAGCGCGTGCGAAAGGCCAAACCAGCGAAGCGATCAAAAAACTGATGGGCTTGCAGGCCAAAACCGCCCGGATTGTGAGAGATGGACAGGAGCTGGAGGTGCCGACCGATGAGGTGGTGGTTGGCGACCTGGTGCTGGTGCGGCCGGGAGAGAAAATCCCGGTGGATGGGGTGGTGGTAGAAGGGCGCTCCACGGTCGATGAATCCATGCTGACCGGTGAATCCCTGCCGGTTTCGAAGAGCCCTGGCGAGCCAGTGATCGGTGCGACGCTGAATAAGGTTGGTCTGCTGAAATTTGAGGCGACCAAAGTGGGCCGGGAGACTGCCCTGGCGCAGATCATCCGGCTGGTAGAAGAAGCCCAGGCCAGTAAAGCCCCGATCCAGCAGCTGGCGGATAAGGTGTCGGCGGTGTTTGTTCCAATCGTGATCGCGATCTCGCTCGTCACGTTTTTGGTGTGGTATTTCCTGGTGCCGCCGCCGGCTGCCAGTGCCGATGTGAGCCTGTTCACCCGCGCATTGATCAACATGGTGGCAGTGCTGGTGATTGCCTGCCCGTGCGCGATGGGACTGGCTACACCGACGGCGGTGATGGTTGGAACCGGAAAAGGCGCAGAGATGGGCATTTTACTGAAGTCGAGTGAGGCCCTGGAACGGGCTGGCCGCATTACGGCCGTGGTCCTGGATAAGACCGGCACCCTGACCCGCGGCCAACCTGCCGTGACAGATATTTTGTCTGCCGGGATGCCGGAAACTGAGCTGCTTCGTCTGGCAGCCAGTGTAGAAGGCGGCAGTGAACACCCGCTGGGGGAAGCGATCCAGGCGGAGGCCAACAACCGGGAACTTAAGCTCAGCTCGCCGGAAGGCTTCCAGGCGGAAGTGGGGCACGGTGTGCAGGCTGAAGTTGAGGGCAGGCGTGTACTGGTAGGCAATCTGCGGCTGATGGCCAAATATGAACTGGATGCCAGTATGTGGGAAGCCGACCTCTCCAGGCTACAAGGCGAAGGGAAAACAGCTATGCTGGTGGCGATTGATGAACGTGTGAGCGGCCTGATCGCGGTAGCGGATACGCTGAAAGATCACTCCAAGGAAGCCGTGGCAAAACTGCACGAGATGGGCCTGCAGGTGGTGATGATCACTGGAGACAACCAGGCCACCGCCCAGGCGATCGCGGACCAGGTGGGAATTGACCGGGTTATGGCCGATGTGCTGCCAGGTGATAAAGCTGCTGCCGTGAAGGCTCTGCAAGAGCAGGGGAAGATCGTCGCCATGGTTGGGGACGGCATCAATGACGCCCCGGCATTGGCCCAGGCGGAGGTTGGGATTGCCATTGGCACCGGCACGGATGTGGCGATGGCGGCAGCCCCTGTGGTGCTGATCAGCGGAGACCTGTTAGGCGTGCCGAAAGCCATCAGCCTTTCGCGCAAGACCCTCGGGACGATCAAGCAGAATTTATTCTGGGCGTTCATTTATAACGTGATCCTGATCCCAGCCGCCGCGCTTGGCTTTTTGGTGCCAATGCTGGCGGCAGCCGCCATGGCCTTCAGCAGTGTGTTCGTGGTCAGCAACAGTTTGCGGCTGCGGCGGGCCAGGGTGATGTGAGATTTGTCCAGCAAGACAGCAGAGGCGCATGGAAATGCGCCTCTTTTTATTTTAGGGGATGCGTATATCCGAAAGGTGGGTGTCTATAGAATTGTGACGTAAGTTCCATGTAATTGTCAGCCGAATTTTCTTATAATAGAAATGGAGCCATTGTGAGCATTGAGCAACTTCGACCCATGGCTGATCAAGGAGCATTTTTGTGAACGTACTGCTTTATGATAATCATGAAGAGCAGATCCGATTGCTGCAGGACAACCTGAACAAATATGATTTCTCCCTGCTGGTGGAGCAGGAACCCGCGAACTTAATTAATCATCTGAAAGACGGGCCGCCTGAATTGATCATCTCTAATTTTGATCTGCCAAACGGCGGTATTGAATTGGTAAATTCGATCCTGTCGCTCTTGCACCCGCCGTTCCCGTATGTGCTGTTCCTGACCGAAAACCTGAGTGAACGATATGCGGTGGATTGCTTGGGTCCGGTGATGGGTGATTTTATCTCCAAGCCAGTAGATGAGGCGGAGTTTTCTGCCCGAATTATCGTTGCAGAACGGGCGATTGCCCTGCAGAAGTACCTGCGATCTCAGCAGGATGTGCCGCCGGATGTGGCGATGTACGACGACTTGACCAACCTGCTCAACCGCCAGGCCCTTTATGAGCGGGCTCTGGCTGAGATCAGCCGGTCCAAGAGAGAAAAGAGACCCGTTTGTCTGGCGGTATTCGAAGTGGTCAATGCGGATGGGATTGCCGGGCAATTTGGTGAGCATACAGCCCGGCAGGCGATCCGCTTTGTTGCCCGGGCAATACGGGCAAATGTGCGGATCTATGATGTGGTAGGGCGCTGGATGGGGGCTAAATTCATGCTGTTGCTGCCAGGAGTGGAGAAAAAGGATTGCGAGAATGTGATCTCCCGGATTTACCACGAACTCCATTCTGTCCAGATCCGAGTGGAAGAGAACTCGGTGTTGAATCTGGTGGTGGCAGCAGGATATACCTGGTATGCACCCAAACTGAACAGCACCTTGTACGAGCTGATTGACCAGGCAGACCAGGCTTTGGATGAGGCAAAGCAGATCGAGATCGGGGAAAAAATTGGGGGAGCGAAGGGATTGAAGGTCCTATAAGTTTGCCGGTCTGTGAGCTGTCTGGTGGTTTTGGGGCAGACCATCCACCTTTTCATCTGCAGCCACTTACCGGTCTTCCATGAGCCAAGATTGGAATGAGAAAACCTTCGTTTTTATCCGGTTTTTGCGCGGCTTGAGCATAAAAACGGGATACGCATACTTGAGGCTGGAGTTTGAGCTTGACGTGATGGGGGTCTTGCATTAGAATCCACTGGTTTACACACGAGAGTGTGAAACGATTACCGGCAGCGAGCCGTACGAAAGGAGGTGAGTTCCTTGGCAAAGGTCACCATGAGACCAAATGAATCGCAGCAGCAGCTTTTCCGACGTTTTCGAAAGGTTGTATCCAGCGCGGGTCTGTTGAGCGATGTTCGACGCAAACGCTGGTTTGTTTCAAAATCTGAAGAACGCCGTATCGCCAAGAAAAAGGCCATTCGTCGCGCCCGTCGCCGCCAGTTTACTACCCGGGGAAAGAAATAATCCCATTTGTTAGTAATGTTTGGTTTTTTCTATCACCCGCCCTGTGCGGGTGATTTTTTTAATGGGAGCGAACTGATGTGTACTGAACAGGATGCCCGCGGTTGCTACCGGGAAAACTTTAGAAAACTTATGTTTCCTCAGCACCTAAAAGCATTTAAACTTCGGGAACATTAAAGCAGAAGGACAAAAATGCAGAAACCAAAACAGATCGTGATTGTGGGAGGGGGGATCACGGGATTAAGTGCCGCCTGGTATCTAACAACCCATTCGACAGAGTCAGTTAAAGTTACCCTTATCGAGGCAGAGCCCAGATTGGGAGGCAAAGTTATCACGCGGGTGGTGGATTTGGACGACGGGCAGCGGC
>DNGN01000077.1 GCA_003486225.1 Chloroflexota bacterium | reverse complement strand
GCTCCCGCTCACCGAATCGGGTAACCAGAATCCCTCCTGTTGCGCGACCCTATCGAAGTCCATTCGTATTACAATTAAGATTGTACGAGGATGAAAGCAACATGCCAGGAGCGCATGTAAGGAGAAATAGAAATGAAAGCAAAAACAAGTCTGATCACTATCGCCATCCTGCTGGGAATTACTTCCCTGGCTTGCGGCATTACCCTGACCATGCCCGAAGATGCAATTGATGTTGGGGAACTGCGCACCGAGGATGTTTTTGTCTCAGCACCGGCCCAGGGTGAAACCACTTCCGTGCTGGTGGAATTTGGCGCAGGTGAGTTGATTCTGCAGCCCGGTGCTGCAGACGGGTTGATCGTGGGAACTGCAACCTACAATGTGGACGGCCTTGAGCCCGTCGTTGATACCAGCAGCGGTCAAGTTTCGATCAAACAAGAACCCTACGAATTCAAATTGGGCGGCTTGCCCAATGTCAAAGATGTGGAAAACAAATGGGAGCTGTCCATCAGCAATGCGCCTGTCGAGCTAGAGATCCGCGCCGGGGCATTCGACGGGCAGTTCGAGCTGGGCAGCCTGGCCATCGAGAACCTGGAAGTCTTCACCGGTGCCTCCAGTGTGGAAATGAGCTTCTCAACCCCCAACCTGACCAACATGAGCCAGTTCCACTACACCACCGGTGCTTCAAAGGTCGACCTGATTGGTCTCTCCAACGCTAATTTCAGCCTGATGAAATTTGAAGGCGGTGCAGGAGAGTACACCTTTGATTTTTCGGGTACCCTGCAGCGGGATGCCACAGTGGAGATTGATGCCGCCCTGAGTAATCTTAAGGTCATCATTCCCGAGGGTATTCCCACCACCCTCAAGATCGAAGGCAGCCTATCCAATGTGAATGCGCGCGGCCAGTGGGCTGGTGGAGCCAGCACATATTCACTGGCAGGCAACGGCCCAACCCTGACAATAGAAATTAAGCTTGGGGCTGGCAACTTGGAGCTAAGCAACTGATCCGTGCCGCACCCCTAAACACCAAACACCCCCTGTTATCCAGTGGGGTGTTTTTTTCTTTCTCAGTTGGACAGGCAGTCGTGATTAAAGAAAAAACGCCCAGAAAAACCGGGCGTATCAGGCGGAGAGGGAGGGATTTGAACCCTCGATACCTTTCGGTATACACGCTTTCCAAGCGTGCGCACTAGGCCAAACTATGCGACCTCTCCACGGCGGAGGACATTTTACCACATCCTATTGATTGTTGGGGAGATTAGGAGGGGAATTTGGCCTGCAAATTAAATGGAGCTTTCTGCCAGCCCGGGGATTGATCAGCGATTCAATAAACTAAACCCAGGGTATCCGTCTAACCAGGGAATAGCTGGCTGAACAGCTGGGGTGCATACTGACGCACCATCTCGGTGGTCAGGGCATTTTCCCTGCAGATATCCGCATAGAGGTCCGCACTTGGGCGTTTCTTACGGGCTTGAGTCTCGACATCCAGCTCGTACAGACCAAACCTTTGGGTCCAGCCTTGATCCCACTCAAAATTATCGACCAGGGTCCAGACAAAATAGCCCTTGATCGGATAATTAAAATTGACCGCCCGCCAGAGTTGGTGAATATGCTGGACCAGATACTCACGTCGAAAATCATCCTGTGCATCTTCGGTCCCGTTCTCGGTGACGATAATGGGCACATCGAATTGCAGGGCCCAGTCCAATGCCTTGAAAAAATCTTCCGGCAGGCTGGCAATCTTGCCGTTCGGGCTGAGTGGAGCTCCATCCGGGAAAACCCGGCGGGAGAAGAAGCCTTTACGGCCAGCTGCCAGGCTGAACTGCACCTCTTCGCTGGTATAGAAGTTCAACCCCAGATAATCCTGCGTTCCTTTTGCTTCTGGCAGAGCCACAGAACGGCCCATCAGGCGGGCTTTTCCATCACGCAGAAGGGCCGGGAAGAATTGATTCCAGACCTGGTGATGCTGGCTGGCAGCCAGCCGGTCTAACAGGCTGCCGGATCGACGGGGCGTAAAGCCCCGGTAAACATGCGGCAAGCCCACTCTGGCTTCTGGCTGGAGGGCTTTTATCTTATGGTACGCCAGGCTGTGGCCGCGAGCCAGGTGGGTCATAACCTTTATGGCCCGGTCCAGGTCATTCACATTCGGGGGAAAATCGCCTGTCAGGTAGCCCAGAATGGCCAGGACATTCGGTTCATTGATGGTTGCCCAGGTAGTCACATAAGATTTGATCGCCGCAGCCACTTTTTCGGCGTAGGCCGCAAAAAGCTCGGGCACGGCCTCATTTTCCCAACCGCCCATTTCCGTCACCCACAGCGGATCGGTAAAATGATGCAGCGTAACCAGGGGGAACAATCCGCGCCGCACCAATCCGCGCAGCATATCAATATAATTATCCAGGGCATGCTCATCCCAGCGGTCTGGTGCCGGTTGGATCCGGCTCCACTCGATGGAGAAACGCAGGGCATTCTGCCCGCATTCTGCCGCCCGGTCAAAATCTTCACGCCAACGCCCGGCCCACCAATCGCAGGCCAAACCGCATGTACCACCTTCTGCAATCCGGCCGGGTTCCTGCTCCCAAAGATACCACTGGTTATTTTTATTGCCTCCCTCTACCTGGTAGGCGGAGGAAGATGTACCCCATAAAAAACCGCGTGGAAAATTAAAGCGTGCCTCAGGCATGTTCTTTTCTACTCCACCAGATGTTCTATCTTGTACAGGTAGCCATCCCCGAGTTTCGATTCGGCCAGGACATGTTTAAGCACATATTGGCCGCAGTTCGAACCGATCCGGTTCTCCTCTGTTTCCCCAATGCTGACAATCACCTTGTACCCTGCCGCTTCCAGGTGATCCACCACCGCATAGGATTGTGGGCCCGCTTCGGCATCAATATACGAACGCAGCCCGTAATTTTCTGCGCTGTAGGTCGGGTTAAGCGGGGTAATCTTGATCAGGAATTTTTCAGGATCAAAGTAGCGGATCAGATCATCCGCCGATACCGGGACATCCTGGGCCAGAGCAAAATTCAGGGTGATCTTGCGGTCTCCGGGGCGGTAAAAACGCTCGCCATAGGCTTGCATCTGAGCAAAGCTCCAGGTGCGCACCGGGATTAATTCCCGCCGCAGTTTTTCATCCGATGTATGCAGAGAAAACTGGAACTGGAAGTTGCCGCCCGCATAATACTGGTTTTTAATCTCCAGCAGTTCATCAAAAAAGCCGTCCACCCCACCCGGGGCAATCGTCGATAGCGAAGGCATCAGGCCGGGAGCATCGTAGCGCTGCGGCAGTTCCTTCAAAACCTCAAGCACCTCACGGTTAAAAGTCGGTTCGCCCATGCGGGCAAATTGGATCTTGAACTGGCGGCAGGGAATCTTGCCATCCGGATAGTGACGATAAACCATATAGTCCAGCTGTTTAAAAAGCCGTTCTTTGCTGATCTTGCCATGGTAAAAGCCGCCAGCGTCACACATCTTGCAGGCCACCGGACAGCCATACAGGGTGGAAAGCATCAGCACCCACTTCTCCTCACGCGGCATCGGAGGCTGGACTGCCTCGACAAATTCGACCAGCTCCCCGTCTTCATATTGGCCGACATAGACCACGGCAATCTCATCAGATCCAACTCTGGCTGCAATATTCATCTGCTTAATCACTCCTTTAGAAATTGATAAATTCTCATCGCTGCTTTCAACCCATCTCCAACGGCAATTGCAGTTTGCCGGTAGATCCCATTCTGTACATCACCGACAATTTGCAGCCTGCCCGCCCCAACCAACCGGGATTGCTCTGCTATCAGGCGATCCGTCATGGATGGTAAATTTTCCTTGCGGCCGATCGCACCGATCAACAGGTCAACATGAAAACAGCTGTTTTCCTGATCAATCACATTCAAAACCAAGCGGCCTGATTCCACTGAAACGGATGAGACAGGCACATCCTGGAGATATTGAATATTCTGAATTTTAGCACAACGTTGCACCAAAAGCGGCAGAGCTTTGATCTCCTGGGTGCGGTTCAGGATCATCACCTCGTTTTTGCGCGAGAGGTTGATGGCGTAATCAAAGGCCGCATCCCCCGCACCGATGATCGCGATCTGCTTTTCCCTGACCTCCAAAAGCGGGGCCACCTCGTAGAAAACTTGCGCCAGACCATCATCGGGGATAAACCCGGCAGGGAATGTATTTGGCTGCGTACCGGTAGCAATCACCAATGTGCGTGCAGCATATTGGCCCGCATCGGTGGTCACCACAAATACACCCCCCTCAAAATCCAGGCTAACAGCCCTTTGCCTGATCAGCTCAAGCCCAAGCGACTCGAATTGCCGGGTGAAAAGCCTCACCAATTTCGGACCCGGGATACCTGCCGGAAATCCGGGGTAGTTTTCGACCAGGTTGGCATTCCAGAGCAGTCCACCCAGCCGGTGGGCTTCAATGACCCGCGCCCGTATCCCATAGCGTTTGAGCTGAATGGCAGAGATCATGCCGGCTGGCCCGCCGCCAATGATGATGACATCTTCGCTTTTCAAGCTTGTCTCCATGTTGGCTACCTGTCTATCTTGCGATCCACATTGGTCCCATTATAAAACAGCCAGCAGCTCCCTGACCAGCACCGGGGTGGCGAAACCGTGCGCCAGGTTGATAAGCGTGCTCCTGTGAAAATCGAGGTGGTAGGTCGCCGTGCCATCGACCGCAAACCAGACCCGGTAGCCATGCATGAAAGCAGCCCGGGCGGTCGTCTCACAACACAGGTGGGTCATCACCCCGCTGATCACAACATCCGTAATCGCTTGCGACTCGAGCAGGTGATCCAGATCGGTGCCCATGAAGGCATCGTATTGGGACTTCTGAATGACCCGAGAATCGCCAACCTCCAGCTGGTCGATCAGCCCGGCGCGGGGATGGTCGGAAGTGATCAGGTCTCGCCACCAGGTGGACATCATCCCGGCATCCTGTGGCGTGTTGATATGCTGCGTAAAAATTACCGGGTGTCCCTGCTTTCTGAAAGACCGCATCAACTGTTGGATGCCCGGGATCAGGGCCGGGGCACTGGGTACGTAAGCATGTGAATCCGGGTCCAGAAAATATTGCTGCATATCCAACACCAGCAGAGCCGGGTTTATCAGGTCAATGTCCCGGCGGTGACTGAGCATCAAATCCGTAAGCAGGTCTTGTGCCTGTGCACCGATCGTCTTGCTGGTAAAATAAGCGAACTTCATGGCTCACATTGTACCCTTAACTTTGATGCAGGCAAGTTTGAAAAACATGGAAAACAGCACGCTGCAGGACAGACATATCATTTACCTTGGTTTGGGCACCAACAGTGGAGACCGGTTGGCGAATTTAAGGGNNCGCTGGGGGCCGCGCGAAATCGACATCGATATCCTCTTCTACGACCAACTAATTTTTTCCCAGGGCGGGTTGGAGATCCCTCACCCACGCCTGCAAGAACGCGCCTTTGTACTTATACCCCTCTCGGACTTGACTGC
>DNGN01000026.1 GCA_003486225.1 Chloroflexota bacterium | reverse complement strand
CCGGTGTGCTGCCGTTGCACCACGCCCCAATACACAAAACCCGGTTGACCCGAGCGCGCTGAATTGTATCATAGCCAACGTTCTTCGGCAATAGTTAATCAATCTTCACCGGGGGCTAGTCCCAGCTTGGCGGCTTCATCATAAGTGAGGGTATCGCTGCTTCGTTCTCGGTCCACTTCTTCATTCGAGAAGGAATCCCAAAAGGCATCTGCTTCTTCAAGCCGGTTTTCTTCCAGGCTGGAAAACAGGCTTTCCAGGTTCAGGTCTGCTGCCTGATCGGTCTCGTCGGATAGATCGCTGGTTTCTTGCAGCGGGGTCTCCGCCTGGTCTGCAAGATCGTCTCTGCGTGCGCTGTGCGACTCTTCACGTTCTGGTTTGGGTAAAAAGCCGGGTTTCCCGCCAACGTGAGTTGAGATTCCCAACCTGGAAAGGCTGAGCAGGATCGACTTGGCGGTGTTGTGTATCTGCGAAGCGATATTACCCATTTCTTGCAGCAGGGTGGGGCGTGTCAGGATCATTAGACAGTACGCTTCTCCCACCGGGGCCAGGAAGAGGTCGTAGTTCTCTCCCCTGAAGCTGTAAAAGTGGTCGGGGATGTTTTGCCCAAGGAAGTGCGAGATGCTCACCCCTGCAGTAAAAGAGCGCATCAGGATCGGCATGAGGGAGGTTTCCAGCGTGGGGTCGGTCAGATCTCCCGCCCGGACCAGCACCTGGCCCTGGTCGTCCACCAGAATCACAGCCGTGGCATCCAGCGAAATTCTCAGCTGTGGGATCAGCCCCGCCATATTGATCTTGGCCTGCTCTTCAGTCTCATCTTCATCTTCAAAATCATCCAGATGCAGGCTCAATTCAGATGGCAAAATGGTTTCCACCAACCCGAGCGCGCGTTCCACTGCATCCAAAAATTCTGGTATATCAATCGGTTTGAAGAAGAAAGCATCTGCCCCAGCCTGAGCGACCCGCTTGCGAATCTCCGGGTCTGTCATACCGCTGACCAGGATCACTTTGGTTTCCGGGTTGCGATCCTTGAATTTGTCCATGAGTTCCAGGCCGGAAATTCCTGGCAGCCGGTAATCTGCAATCAGGAGGTCCAGAGGTGTGCGCCTCAATTCCAGCAAGGCCTCTTCACCTGAAAGAACATCCTCGATGATTAAATCCTGCCCCAAGGTTTCCAGGTTTTTGCGGATCAGTCGGGCCGCTTCTTTTTGATCATCAACAATTAACACACGCTTTCCAGCCATGTTGCCATTCTATCATATTCCAGTTCGCCAGACTTTAAAAAGCGGCATGATAATTGCTTGCAGCTTAGCAGGCTGTTTTTGACTCAAATTGAACCCCAAGGGCAAAAAATGGATCGAAATCGTGGTTAGAATTATTGAATGGCTTCCTGATTAAAAAATAAGACCTCGCCAGGTCGGGTATAATTTAAACAACGCTAATTAGTGGTATGGATTGAAAAATGGAAAATACGTATTTGGGTGTGCATCGTTTTTCTTCTGGTCAGGAATTATCCCTGATCCGAGGAGATCTCACGCTTCAAAAGGTAGATGCGATCGTGAGTGCGGCAAATGCAAGGCTTCGACATGCGGGAGGTGTGGCGCATCTCATTTTGCGCCGCGGGGGGGAGGTGATAAACCAAGAGAGCCGGGCTTGGCTGGAAGAGCATGGGCCAGTGACGCACAACAAGCCAGCCTATACCTCGGGCGGCAATCTGGATTGCCATTATGTCATTCACGCGGTTGGCCCGGTGTGGGGGCGCGGCGATGAGGATGTTAAATTGAAAACGGCTATTCAAGAATCTCTAAAATTAGCCGAAAAACTGGATTTGAAATCGATTGCTTTTTGTGCTATTTCTACAGGCATCTTTGGTTTTCCAAAACAACGTGCGGCGGCTGATTTCTATCAGGTTTTTAGAGACCATTTCAAAGCAAATCCCCAAAGCCCGTTACTCGATCTGCGCATGGTGGTGTATGATGAGGACACTTGTGCGGCATTTTCTAAGGTTTGGGAGAAGGAATTTGGTACTTGATTACCTCGGTTAAAAATCCGCGCGTCAAAGAAGTGCGCAATTTACAAGCCAGAGCCAAAGCCCGGCGGGAGGCTGGGGTTTTTGTGGTGGAAGGCATGCGTCTGGCTGAAGAGGCTTTCCAGGCTGGCTGGAAGGTGCAGCTTTGCCTCTATACGCCTGATCTTGCCCAACGCGGCCTCGATTTGGTGGCAGCCCTGTCGGCAGCCAATGTGCCGGTGGAGGCTGTTGCAGAGCATGTCATGAGTTCGGTCAGCGATACCCAGTCCCCACAGGGTATTTTACTGGTTGTGGAAATTCAGCAGAGTCCTAGGCTGGAACATCTGGAAACCCTGCTGGTGCTCGACCAGGTGCAAGACCCAGGCAATGTAGGCACGCTCATGCGTACGGCGGCCGCGGCTGGGTTGGATGCGGTTTTGTTGACAGACGGCAGTGTGGATGCGTTTTCGCCAAAAGTGCTGCGCGCCGGGATGGGAGCGCATTTCCGCCTGCCAGTGCTTTCGTCCTCCGCCGAGCAGGTGGTGGACCTTTGCCAAAGCCATGGCCTGACTCTTTGGGCGGCTTCTGTTGATGCTGGCGAATCTTATACTGAGGCAGACTTACGTTCTCCTGTGGCGATTGTGATAGGCAGCGAGGCTCATGGCGTGAGTGGGCCGCTGTCCGAGTCTTCTCACCGGCTGCATATACCCATGCCAGGGGGCGGCGAGTCGTTAAATGCAGCCGCGGCTGGGGCGGTGCTTATCTTTGAAGTCATCCGCCAGAGAACGTCACCGCATGCATAACCGGTGGCCTATTTGCTGGCCGGGTAGTTAACACATCTTTCCATATCAGCGGGGGTTATAATACGAAATATTCTGCTATGAGGAGGAGAAATGACCGGCCAAAAGATCGCTATTGTTACCGATAGTTCAACGTATATTCCTGCAAGTGAAACTGCTGGATTGGATATACATGTCATCCCGCTGTGGTTAATTTGGGATGACGCCCATTTTCGGGATGGGGTTGATATTCAACCTACCGAGTTTTATCAGCGCTTGCGAGGTTCAAAAACCATGCCCTCCAGCTCGCAGCCGACTGCGAGAGATTTTATTACCCTTTTCAAGCAGCTTTCCTCAGATTATGATGCCATAGTGGCCGTGCTGGTCTCAGCAAAATTATCCGGCACCGTGGCNNGCGGCAGGGAAAAGTTTGGATGAGGTGGTCCAAACGGCCCAAAGCCTGACAGAGAAAATAAATTTCCTCTTCGCCGTAGATACGCTTGAATTCCTGCGCAGAGGTGGCAGGATTGGTGGGGCCAAAGCTCTGCTGGGTTCTGCGCTCAGCATCAAACCACTGCTGCATTTTCACGAAGGGCAGATCGAGCCACTGATGCAGGTGAGGACCAAAAAGAAAGCTCTGGCAACCATGCTGGATGTTGCCGAAGAGCGACTGGCGGGTCGCCTGATGGCAGAGGTCACTATCTTGGATGTGGATAATGAAGAGGAAGGTGACCGGGTGGCGGAGATGGTGCGGCAAAACGAGTACAAGCGCCGCCAGGCCCC
>DNGN01000301.1:4808-19545 GCA_003486225.1 Chloroflexota bacterium | reverse complement strand
ATTGAGGACCAGCTGGAAGCCAGCGAGTGATCACTATATTTACCAGCGCCTGGCAGGCTGCCTGTAAGTAATTTAGCCTGGGTTGAAGCCGGGTATAATGTTTGAAGATATAAAGTTGATTAGGAGTGATGTATGACAGCAATCGACCAGAGTCTGTTGGAGAGTGTACAGAAGGCGCTCGCAGCAGCATTGAATGTGGAAGCCAGCGAGATTAACCCGGAGACCCAGTTCGGCGATCTGCCGCAGTGGGATTCGATGGGACATATGGAAGTCCTGGTGGCTTTGGAGAAGGAGTTCGGTGTTGAGGTCACTGCTGAGACCATCACCAACCTGGTCAGTGTGCCGGCAATCTACCAGCATATCGAGGCCAATTCTCATGTCTGATCGACTGATCTTAACTCCAGTGGTGAAAATTCCTGCCCATCTGGTAGGGCAGATCCAGTCAAAAATGGCGTATGTGGATGAAGCAATTCGCGGGGCTGAGATCTCGGCAGATGGTGAACAGATCGTGCTTCAACTGGATGGCAGGTTAGAGCCCGAACACCTGGCCAACATCGAAGAGAAGGTTCAGCAAGTGGTTGAGGAGATGGCCAAAGGGGCGATCCAGCCAAAGGTTGAGGTCTTGGAGGATTATTCAGATCGCCCGGTGTACTTTACCCAAGACCCGATGAATGAACTCCTGGCACGCGGCGAGGTCTCCGAAGAGGAGAAGGGGATTTATCTTCTGGGGCCGCTCGTCACCCGGCTGGTTGAATTTTTTGAGAGCCGCTTTTTACTGCTGGCGGATGAGTTCGAGGCCAAGCCTTACCGCTTCCCAACCTTGATCTCGGCCAAGATGCTGGACAGGGTGAATTATTTCAGTGCCTTTCCCCATTCCCTCACGTTTGCCACCCATCTGCGGGAGGACTTGGATATAATCAACCGCTTTGCCAGTGACACGCATTACCATGCGGATGGGCTGAACTCACCCCCGGAATATTTCTCCAAGATCGAAGCCTTGCTTTCACCTGCGGTTTGTTACCACCTCTATTTTTCTCTCGCAGATCACCCGCTGCCAGATGGCAAACTGGTAGCCACGGCTGTTGGGAACTGCTTCCGCTATGAATCGACCAACCTGACTTCTCTGGAACGGATGTGGAACTTCACCATGCGCGANNTTCTTTGTTGGCGAGTTCCGCAAGCAGACGGCTTTCCAGACGGCTTTCCAACTCAAATATGAGATCCGGGCGCGGCTGCCTTTCAAGAACAGCACCCTGGCCGTGGGTTCCTATAATTATCATCAAGACTTTTTTGGCCGGCACCTCAACATCACATTGCCGGACGGCGGTCCGATCCACACCGGTTGCACAGCCTTCGGACTGGAGCGCATGGTCTATGCTTTCCTGGCCCAGTTTGGCTTCGATCCTTCGAACTGGCCGAAATTGGTGAGGGAGTGGATGAATGAGTGAACCAGCTGCCCCTGCTGAGGTGCGCTACCGGCTCGGAACAGAGGACGATTTTCCGATTCTGAAAGCTTTTTACGAAAAGCTGGATGCTTACTTCCGAGATCTGGACCTGGGCCTGCCCCAGCCGGAGGATGTCGGACAAGCCTGGCTGGATTCTTTTGCGCGTACCTACGGCAAGTTCTCGCTGGTGCATATTGCTGAGATGGATGGCGAAGTAGTCGGCTTTATGCTTTCGCGCATCAAGCGGGTCCCGCCATATTGGGGCGGTGTGATGGTCGGCACGTTGAGCGATATGTGGATCGAAGAAAAAGCGCGCCGGGGCGGGGTCGGTCGCAGGTTATCCGAACTGGCCCTTGATTGGCTGCGCGAGCAGGATGTGCACTCCATCGAAATTCAAGTGTTAGCCCACAATGATCCCAGCTGGAAGCTGTACGAAAGCATGGGATTCAAGTTGGAGCTGCGCCAGGCGCGCCTGCTGTGGGACGATTACGATCATTATAAAGATGCTACAGGTTAATCAGCAGCAGATCTTGGAATGCCTCCTGAAGGTAGGGGTGCGGCAGGGAGATGGGGTCCTGGTCCACTCTGCCTTGCAGTATTTTGGGCGCCCCGACGGTGGTATAGAGATTTATCTGAATGCTTTGCGAGCAGCAGTAGGTTTAAATAACCGCCCGCCCAAGGGAACGCTGGCAGTGCCTGTATTCAATTTTTCCTTCGCCAGGGGGGAAGAGTATGATCCGGATCTGGCACCCGCAGTGGGGATGGGCGCATTTTCTGAGTTTTTCAGGCAGCAGCCTGAGGCGGTGCGCACCAGGCACCCGATGCAGTCTTTTGCCTTGATCGGGGAACATGCCGCTGAATTGGCCGCTTTGGATACGCCATCGGCCTTTGATGACGGCTCGGCAGTGGACCGGATGGTCCGAATGGGCTTCAAGCTGCTGTTGCTGGGGGCTGATGTGCAGGCTGCTTCTGTACTGCACTACAGCGAGCAGCGCGTGGGGGTGCCTTACCGCTATTGGAAAGATTTCAGCGGGCGGGTACGGCGCGCGGGTAGCTGGCAGCCGGTTTCCTGCCGCATGTATGTGCGTGATCTGGAAATGGACGCCCAACTGGAAATTTACGAGGTGGAGCAAGAACTGCGCCGGCGCGGTCAGTGGCAGTCGGCTGCACTGCATTATGGCCAGATCTCGCTGTGCACATTGCCGGATTTTGTGCAGGCCACAAGCGACTTGCTGCGGCAGGACCCGTGGCGTTTTGTCAGCAATCCGCCGGAGGTGAAGGAATGAGCTCGATGATCGAATTGATCCATGAGAATTGGTTCCTGGCACGCGAACTGGTTTCGGATGATTATGACCGGGCGCTCTACCGGCTGGCACAGGAAGTGCCAATGACCATCCACGAATATGCCAGCGGGACCCCAGTTTGGACCTGGAAAGTCCCCGAGAAGTGGGCCTGCCACGAGGCGTATCTGGAGACCATGGACGGCCGCAGGATCATTGATCATGCCAACCACCCGCTGCATGTGGTTTCTTATTCCCTGCCTTTTGAAGGGGTGATCGGCCGGGAGGAATTGTTCAGGCACCTGCATGTGCATTCCCACAACCCAGACCTGATCCCCTTCGTGTTCAAATATTACCAGCGGGATTGGGGACTTTGCATATCTCAAAAAGAACGCGACCTGATGGATGAAGACCAATACCGGGTCGTGATCCGCACCACGTTTGAGCCGGGGATGCTCAAGGTGGGGGAGGTGATTGTGCCGGGTGAAGTGGAAGACTGCTTTATACTGGCAGCCCATCTTTGCCACCCGGCAATGGTCAATGACGACCTGACCGGCGTGGTCGTGGGGTTGGATGTGATGCGCAGCCTTCTCGAACAGCCCAAGCCCCATTACACCTACCGCTTCCTGATCCTGCCGGAAACCATCGGCTCAGTGGCTTTCCTCAGCCACCACGAAGATTTGATCCCTAAGATGGTTGGCGGCCTGTTCCTGGAAATGCTGGGGAACGATTCTGGGCTGGCCTTGCAGCAGTCCTTCCTGCCAGAGAGCCAGAGCGACAAGACCCTTGTCAGCGCATTGCGCGGGGCTGCACCGGGTGCATATGTTGGCCCTTACCGCACGATCATCAATAACGACGAGCGCCAGTTCAATTCGCCGGGTGTGCGCGTCCCGATGCTTTCCCTTTCCAGGGTAGAGCGGCCCGAGCTGCTCGAAACGATGTACCAGCCGTATCCTGAATATCATTCCAGTGCGGATACGCCTGAAATTGTCACGCAGGAACGCCTGGAACATGCCCGCGATGCTGTGCTTGCGATGCTGCAGGCATTTGAGCGTAATGCTTATGTCGTCAACCACTTTAAAGGGGAGGTGTTTGCCTCTGGTTACGGTATCTGGATCGATTATCGGCACAATCCGGAGGGGCACCGCAACCTGTTCCGCATCATGGAGCGCTGCGATGGCACCCGCACCGTGGCAGATATCGCCCTGGAACTGGAAATCCCTTTTCAGGCCGTTTGGGAGATCGTGCAAACTTTTGCTGAGAAAGGCCTGGTTGCCTTCAGCCCTACTCCTCAGCCCACCGACCCGCATATCAGGTATTGAGATGTTAAAATCAACCCTTGTTCGCCGTTACATGCTTTTCCCCATTAGAATCCTGCGCTACCGCTTGCGGCGACTGCAGTACCGCTTGCGGTATGGAGATACAGAAACGCCTGCTTTTTTTGCCAATTCATTCCCCAAAAGCGGCACGCATTTGCTTCTGCAAGCCATCCAGGGATTTGCCAAACTCGGGCCGGTGATCTACAGCGGCCTGCCAGCTATCACCATGTATGAGGCTTTTAGCGGGGAGAAATTATCCGAGAGCGAGGTTGCCAGTCAGATCTGGCGGCTGCAGCATGGAGATATCGGCTACGGGCATGTATTTGCTGCCCCGCAAACAGTTGAGGCCCTCTGCAGGCCGGAGATGGCTTCCTATTTCATTTACAGGGATCCACGGGATGTGGTTGTTTCGCATGTCCACTATGTCACCGAGCTTTGGACCAGCCATGTGCACCATGATTACTATGCCAACCAGCTAAAAGATTTTAATCAGCGGTTACAGGTGAGTATTTTGGGACGGCCGGAATTAACCGAGATTGATTTTCCTGGTATTCTGCAGCGTTATGAGCCCTATCTGGGCTGGCTGGAGCGGCCTGAAGTGCTGGTCATCCGATTTGAGGATTTTATCCGTAATAAACAGCAAACCCTTGAAAAGATCCTGGCACATGCCATCAGCCATGGTTTTAGGCTTGAAGTTGAAACCAAGGCAGCCCTGGAGATTTTAGAAAAATCGATCGATCCAAAACAATCTCCGACCTTCCGCAGCGGCAGGGTCGGGGGGTGGCGGGGCAATTTTTCGCCGGAGAACATTGACTTGTTCAAACAGGTGACCGGTGACCTGCTGGTACGGTTAGGCTACGAAAAGAACATGGATTGGTAAAGTTCAATGATGGTGAAATGCTCGGTCGTGATTCGTGCCTACAATGAAGAATTGCATATTGGGCGTTTGCTGGCTGGAATCTCGCGGCAGACCTTGCCAGGTGTGCAGACGATCTTGGTTGATTCAGGCTCGACCGACCAGACAGTGGCGGTTGCCCAGGAATACGGCGTTAAAATCGTGCGGATCGCTCCTGAAGAGTTTACCTTCGGCCGCTCGCTGAACAGAGGCATCCAGGCAGCGGAAGGTGAGTTTGTGGTGATCGTCAGTGCGCATTGCTATCCGGTGTACCCGGATTGGCTGGAGCGTTTGTTAGCCCCGTTCGCAGACCCTCAAGTCGCGATCAGCTATGGCAAGCAGCGCGGCGGCGCTACGAACCAATTTTCTGAACACCAATGGTTCAAGCAGTATTTTCCCGACCACTCGATTGCACAGCAGGGGCATCCCTACTGCCACAACGCCAATGCCGCGATCCGGCGGGAGCTGTGGGCAATGCAGCCTTACAACGAACATCTGACCGGGCTGGAGGATCTGGCCTGGGGGAGCTGGGCCTTTGAGCAGGGCCATGCGATTGCCTACACAGCCGATGCGGAGATCATTCACCTGCATGATGAGACACCACCCCAGGTGTTCAATCGCTACCGCCGCGAAGCAATTGCGATGAAGCAAATATTGCCGCAGAGCCGGTTCACATTCTGGCATTTTTTACGCCTGTCCACCACCAGCATCTTTTCGGACCTGCTGCAAGCCCGCCGGGAAGGGGTACTCTTGCAGCATTTTGCCAGCATTTTCTGGTTCCGGGTGATGCAGTATTGGGGCACTTTGCGCGGCTACCGCTATATGGGAAAAGTGGATGCCCATTTGCACCAGCAGTTTTATTACCCGCCCGGGATCCTGAGCGAGAAGAGACCCGCAACCCGGAATGTCCAACCCATTGATTATGAAGGCACTTAGTTTATAGAGGACCTGCTGATGACGGATCTGAATACGCCAATTCCAAAGATCATTGCCCTGGTGCCCATGCGGCATAGCTCTGAACGGGTGCCCGGAAAAAATTACCGTCTCTTGGCCGGTAAACCGCTCTACGCCCATATTATTGAAGCCTTACTGGGCTGCCCGGAAATTTCCGGGGTGGTGGTGGATACCGACAGCCCGGTGATTATGCAGGGCTTGCGGCAGGATTATCCGCAGGTGACCGTGCTGGAGCGCCCACACCATCTGCGCGACGGGATGATCCCGATGAACGACATCCTGCTGTACGATACTGCCCAGGTGGCAGCTGATTATTACCTGCAAACCCACAGCACCAACCCGCTGCTGCGTTCAGAGACCATTTCCCAGGCCATCCAGGCTTTCGTCTCCCAAGGCGAGCATTATGATTCTCTCTTCTCTGTTACGCGCTTGCAAACCCGCTTGTACTGGCAGGATGGCTCGGCGGTGAACCATAACCCAACAGAATTGCTGCGTACCCAGGATCTGCCGCCGATCTTTGAAGAAAATTCGTGCATTTACCTGTTTTCCCGTGAAACGCTGGCTGCTCGCAATCACCGTCTGGGAGATGCGCCGCTGATGTTCGAGATCGATGCGGCCGAAGCCTGGGATATTGACGAGGAGTTGGATTTTAATATCGCCGATTTCCTGATGCAGCAGCGCAAGAAGTGATTATCCCAAAGGACTTAACCTGATGCCTGAAAAAATGACCGTTTTATTTTCTGCCCCGTACATGCTGCCCTTTGTGGAGCGGTTTCAGCCAGTATTTGATCATTACAACCTCGATCTGATTTTGGCAGATGTGGAGGAACGTCTGGAGGAGGAGGAGATACTGGCGTATGCCGGGCAGTTTGACGGCACGATCTGTGGCGACGACCGCTATTCCGCCCGGGTGATCGAAGCCTGCCTGCCGCGTCTGAAGGTGATCTCCAAATGGGGCACCGGGATCGATTCGATCGATCAGCAGGCGGCCCGAGTGTCTGGGGTCATGGTTGGCAATACCCCGAACGCATTTACGATGCCGGTGGCGGATTCGGTCCTGGGGTATATGCTTGCTTTTGTTCGCCGCCTGCCGTGGATGGACACGGCTATGAAAACTGGGTCCTGGCAGAAGATACCCGGGCGCACCCTGAGTGAATGCACCCTGGGAGTGATCGGGGTGGGCAACATTGGCAAGGCAGTAATCCGCCGGGCAAGGGGGTTCGGCATGCAATTGCTCGGCAATGACATTGTTGAAATTCAGCCCGACTTTGTGCGCGAAAACGGGGTTGAAATGACCCACCTGGATGATCTGCTGGCCCGGTCCGATTTTGTCAGTGTCCACTGTGATCTCAACCCGACCAGCCTGCACCTGATCAACGCCGAGACGCTCGCCAGGATGCGGCCGAGCGCGGTGTTGATCAACACCGCCCGTGGACCGATTGTGCATGAACCGGCCCTGGTATCGGCCTTGCAGGCTGGGACGATTGCCGGGGCAGCCCTGGATGTCTTTGAATATGAGCCGCTTCCGGTCAGCAGTCCATTGCTGCAGATGGAAAATGTCCTGCTGGCACCCCACAATGCCAATTCCAGCCCCATGGCCTGGGAAAGAGTGCATTGGAACACGATCCGCAACCTGCTGGTCGGTTTGGGACTGCCGGTGGAAGATTTTTCACCAGCAAAATTTGAGTAGCCATGGCACATTGACCCTATTTGTGGGTTAGAATAGCCGGAAGAGCCGAGATTGAAATGAGGAATAGATGACGGAAAAACGATCAGTATTGATCACGGGTGCCAATGGCGGCATTGGCCGTGCCACTGTGCGCGAATTTTATCACCGCGGTTGGGATGTGATTGGGGTGGATCGCGATCCGCTGGGTTTTGATTTTCCGAAAGAGGGCTTATTTCTCCAGACGGATATATCCAGCCCTGAGAATGTTGCCAATCTTTTTGGCCGTGTAGCAGACCATTACTCAAAGCTGGATGCCTTGATTAATAACGCCGCCATACAAATTGCCAAACCGCTGATTGAAACAACGCTTGAAGAATGGGATGCGCTCATGGCGATCAATCTCCGGGCTGTTTTCTATAGCGTTCAACGCGCTTACCCGCTGCTGAAGGCTGCCCAGGGTGCGATTGTGAACGTTTCCTCTGTGCATGCTGTGGCCACCTCGGCCGATATTGCCAGCTATGCGGCCAGCAAGGGGGCCCTGCTGGCACTCACGCGGGCGATGGCCATTGAGTTTGCGAAGGATGATGTGCGGGTAAATGCCATCCTGCCTGGGGCAGTGGATACCCCGATGTTGGACGCCGGCCTTGCACGCGGGCATGTCTCTGGCAGCACCCTGGAAGACCGCAAAAATGACCTGGCCAGCAAACATGTGATTGGCCGTGTGGGTACTCCTGCTGAGATTGCAAAAGCCATCGTTTTTTTGGCGGATAACGAACAATCTTCTTTTATGACCGGCCATCCCCTGATCGTGGACGGTGGTGCGACAATCCGTCTCAGCACGGAGTAATCGGATGCGCCAAACAGTTAAACGCCTGACCCCGAAACCCGTTTGGGATGCTGCCCGCGAGCTTTATTTTGCCGGGAAATACACCCGCGAATGGATGCAGGCCAGCTGGCATCCCTGGCGTCGTGCCAGCATCCAGCGCCTGGCTGCTTACCGGGATAAACACAAAGGCCAGCGCTGTGTGATCATCGGCAATGGGCCCAGCCTGAGGCAGACCGATGTTGCCAAGATCAAAAACGAGTTCACCTTTGGCATGAACCGCATCTATCTGGCCTTTCCGGATTGGGGTTTCCAGACCAGTTATTTTGTCTCAATCAATGACCTGGTGATCGAGCAGTGTGCCGAAGATATCCGCTCCCTGCAAATGCCAAAATTCCTGTCCTGGCATGCTCACCCGTTCATTGAGCCTACCGAGGACACGATGTTTTTGCATACTACCTATTACCATCCGTCCTTTACAAAAGATGTCCGGCGCCGTGTCTGGGAAGGGGCTACCGTGACCTATGTCGCCATGCAGCTGGCTTACTATATGGGGTTTGAGCAGGTAATCCTGATCGGGGTGGACCATTCCTTCAAAGCCAAAGGCGATCCGAATAAAACGGTGGTCTCGGACGGAGCGGATGAATCCCATTTTGACCCGCGCTACTTTGGCAAAGGCTTCCGCTGGCAGCTGCCCGACCTGGAAACGTCGGAACTGGCGTATCAGCGGGCGCGGCAGGTGTATGAACAGGACGGCAGACAAATTCTGGATGCCACAGTTGGCGGGCAGCTAACCGTTTTCCCTAAAGTTGAGTATGAGTCTTTCTTTTAGCCTGGCCAATCAAATAGATTTCCAGCCAGCCTGCACTTATCATCTACGTTATAATACCCGCCATGTCTGAAGCATATCCTCTGGTCACGATTGTGACGCCTTCTTTTAACCAGGTCGAATATCTGGAACAGACCCTTAATTCGGTTCTGGGGCAGGATTACCCAAACCTTGAGTATCTGGTTGTGGATGGTGGCTCCACGGATGGCAGCCTAGAGGTCATTCGAAAATATGAAGACCGGCTTGCCTGGTGGGTTTCTGAGCCTGATCATGGCCAGGCAGATGCGATCAACAAAGGTTTTGCCAGGGCAACAGGCAAGTACGTGGCCTGGTTGAATTCAGACGACCTTTACTTCCCTGGAGCGATCCGGAAAGCTGTAGAAACCCTGGAACAATCCCCGCATATCGGGCTGGTGTATGGGAACCTGCTTTCGATCAATGCCCGCGGCGAACATGTCAACTCGATTCGCTACCAGCAGTACGCGCTGGAGGATCTATTGGCGTTCCAGATCATCGGACAGCCGACTGTCTTTATGCGCCGCTCGACCCTGGAGGAAGTGGGCTATCTTTCTGAAGAGTATCACTATTTACTCGACCATCATCTGTGGCTGCGGATCGCGGCTGAGACAGGTATCAAATACGTCTCCCAGCCCTGGGCGGCTGCCCGCTATCACCCGACGGCCAAAAACATTGCCCAGGCGGAGCATTTTGGCGCAGAGGCGATGCGGATTTTGGAATGGGCCAAAACCCAGCCNNTGCTGCCCCCATTACTGGTCACAGGCGCGCATCGCTCCAGCACAACCTGGGTTGGCAAGATGCTGGCGGCCAACCAGCACTATACGTACGTAAGCGAGCCGCTCAATGTGCTGCACCGCAGGGGAGTCATGCGCAAGCCGGTCAGCCGCTGGTATACCTATCTCAACTTTGAAAACGAAAACCAGGTGCTTTCCGGTTTTTACGGCACCATGGCGCTGCGCTACCAGCTGCTGGAAGAGCTGAGCGATTTGCGCTCAGCGAGAGATGTGGGCCGCATGCTGCGGGATTGGAGCAGTTTCACCCGGGGACACAGGGCCGGCAACCAGGTGATCCTGAAGGACCCCTTTGCAGTGTTTTCAGCCGATTGGTTCTCCAAGCGTTTGGGGTGCCAGGTTGTGGTAACCGTACGCCATCCGGCAGCCTTTGTCAGCAGCCTGAAACGTTTGAACTGGCCATTCCAATTTGAGGATTTGCTGGAACAGCCTTTACTGATGCGGGATTGGCTGGAGCCTTTCAGGGAGGATATGCATCGTGCCCAAAAACAGCCCGCCGATATTATTTACCAGGCCAGCTTGCTGTGGCGCATGATCTACCATGTGGTGCATCAATACAGTCTTCAAAATCCGGAATTTCATCTCATCAAGCATGAAGACCTCTCTCTCAACCCGGAAAGAGAATTTAAAGCCTTATTTGAACAACTGGGCGTGCCGTTTACAAACCAGGTTGAGGAGATTATCCGCAAGGCTTCCAACCCAGACAACCCGGCCGAGCTCTCAATGGATGCGGTGCATTCGGTTAAACTGGACAGCCGCCTGAACCTGAAAAACTGGCAAAAGAGACTCTCCGCCCAGGAAATTGAACATATCCGGGAATGGACCGAGGATATCTCCCGATATTTTTACACAGATGAGGATTGGCAATGAGCGAATTTGAAACATTACCCCTGGTAACCGTTGTGACACCCTCGTTCAATCAGGCGCGTTTTCTGGCTGCAACCATGGAGTCGGTCTTCAATCAAAGCTATCCCAACATCGAGTATATTGTGGTGGATGGTGGTTCTACGGATGGCAGCCTTGAATTGATCAAGCAGCACGCCCACCGGCTGGCGTATTGGGTTTCTGAGCCGGATAAAGGCCAGACGGAGGCGATTAACAAAGGGTTTGCCCGCGCCAGCGGAGACGTGTTGGCATGGCTCAACTCGGATGATACCTATGAACCGGATGCAGTGTCACAAGCCGTAAAACGCTTGCAGCAGGATCCGGAGGTCGGCCTGGTCTATGGGGAGGCCAATTTCATCGATGAGCATGGCCGGAAGATCGGGCAGTTCCCGGCAGCTCAGACCAATTACGAGCGCTTGCGCAGGGGGTATGTGCATGTTCCTCAGCAAGCTGCTTTTTGGCGGGCGGATTTATGGCGCCAGGTAGGCCCGTTGGATGAAGACCTGTATTTTGCGATGGATTATGATCTTTGGCTGCGCCTAGCTAAAATTGCCCGCGTTCAGTATTATCCCAACCAGGTGTGGGCGAACTTCCGTCTGCACGGCGATTCGAAAACCATTGCCGAAGATGACCGCTGCTGGTCCGAGATGGTCCAAATTCACAAACGGGATGGTGGGCATTGGCTCTCCATCCTGACGGTAAAATTTCAACTGCGAAAACTCTTGGCACCNNGACTCTCTGGTGCGGGTGTTGCAGTCCTGGCGCTTGTGGATGGCTGGAGCGATGATTGGAGCCCTGGTTGCTTATGGCGTGTATGCTGTCTTTCCGCCAGATTACCGGGCCAAATCCGTGGTGGTCATTGACCATAACCTAGAGCAGGCTTGGAATGTGAGTTCTGGGGAGGCTTCTTATTTCCTTACCCGGGAAACGCGTAAACTGCTCGAACTGGCCTGGAGTGATGAAACCCTGGGCCTGGTGGCCGACCGGGTTGGTGAGGTAAGTGTACAGGAACTGCGGGATGAGATCCTGCAACTGAGCCAGCCAGAAGACGGCGGATGGTATTTCTATGCCAATTCGCCCAGCGCCAGCCAGGCTGAAAAAATTGCCGCTACCTGGGCGGTAGTGTTCTACCAGCAGACCTACGAGGCGGTTGAGGTCTCGGCGGAAGTTGAGCAAATGCGGCGGGAGATCAACGAGGTGCTGGAAAGGTACCCAGGCCTGACGGTCAGGGATATCAGCAAGCTGATAGACCGGGATTTCCCCACCCTGTATAGTGGAAAGGGAATCTCGCATTTTATTGAGCTGGATCTGGCACAGACAGAGAATCTCACTGTGGATCGCAGTGTGGCACTATCCGTATACCTCCTGTCGGGTTCCGTAATTGGAGCCAGCGGGTTGGCACTGGCTGCGCTGATCTTCCTGAGGGCCAAGGAGAAAGATGCTCAACAGGCTGAGTAACGCGCGCCTGGAGAAATGGATCCAGGTATTGTGGGGGTTGGTCTTGCTGAGTGTACCGGTGACCAGTTTTCGCTGGCTGCCGAGCGTGATCGGCAGGACCCTGGTCCGGCCGCTGGCCTTCTATCCCCTGGTTTTATTAATACCCGTCTTGCTGCTGTACCTTATGCGCACCAAAACTTTCCGCTGGCCAAGGCCAAGCGCACCTTTGATCGGATTTATTCTGGTGGCGCTGATCTCCACATTTGCAGGCGGATTGTATGCCCCTTTAGAGCTGCGCGGTCAGACTTATTGGGGCTGGGCCTTACGTGCTTGGATCTCTTTGGCTATTGGGATGGGGTTCTTTTGGGTTTCTGTCCTGGTGTCTCGTTCGGAGGAATTTTTACGCAAATCTTTGCCCTGGATGTATGCTGGCCTGGTGGTCACCATTCTTTGGGGCGGGATTCAAGCCATTGCTCAGAATACGTCTTTAATTGATCTGGCCTGGGTCAACAAGGTGCAGTTGACTTTTTCCATCCGCCCCCTGGTAAGCCGGCGTGTATCCGGATTGGCCTACGAACCTTCCTGGCTGGCCGATCAGGTGGTGATGTTTTATTTCCCCTGGCTGTTTGCTGCGTTAGTGACGCGCTTCCGGGTGATGAAATATAAATGGTTTGAGCCCGTTCTCTCCCTTGGGACCTTGTTCCTGCTATTGCTTACGTATTCACGCAGCGGGCTGCTCGGGCTGCTGTTTGCAGCATTTGTGGTCTTGCTGACGGTAGGGCGGGGACTGCTTTCCAAAATCTGGACCTGGTTCTGGCAACCCCTGGTTTCGCCAAAGGCTGCGGGGAAGGCGGGGCGTGTATTGCTTCTGCTGTTGATCATTGTGCTGCTGATCAGTGCTGTTTGGTGGTTATCTCGCTACAGCTATTTTTCCAGTCTGTGGAGTTCAGACATGAGTCAGGGTTTCAGATCTTATGTGCAAGATCTTGCGGCTGGTCCACGCCTGGCTTATATTGAAAGCGGGTTGGAGATTTTTCGTCTGCACCCCTGGCTGGGGGTCGGCATGGGTGGGAGCAGTTTTTATTTGATTCAAAACTTGCCCAGCTGGGCGTACAGGGATTCTTTTGAGATTGCTCTTTTATTCAACCCGCAATCTAATTTGATGCCGAATGTTCGCAGCCAATATATCCGCCTGCTCTCTGAAACGGGTTTGATTGGTTTTTGGCTGTATATTGCCTTTATGGGGTCAATTTTAGGAAGCATCCGAAAGATGTTCCTTTCTGGAAGAAAATTATTGGTATATGCTTCGATTGCTGGGCTGACAGCCTGGTTGGCGATCATGCTGCGCCAGTTTACCCAGTCCTCCTTTACCTCTCCGGTGATCTGGATCACCCTGGGAATGGTGGTGGGATATGCTCAGCAAGTTCCGGACACAACCGGTAAATCGGAAGCACAGAAGGAGTCAAGTTGAGTGATCGTAAAGCCTTGATGATCGGGATTGTTTTAGGCTCGTTATTGTTGATTGTTGTTTGCTGTATATTGATTTTGGGTGGAGGGGCTTTCTTTGTACGCGGGCAGATGACCAGTACAGAAACGACTATTTTTGAAGAGACCAGCCCTTTCAGAACATCTACGCCAGTTGTTCAGGAATCGGAAACCCCGCAGGTTGTCGAAGAAGCCATCGACCTGGATACCCAGACTCTTGAAATTCTCGAGCAGGAGAGTGTACCAGAGAATGATCCCGCTGATCTGGCCGTGCGATTGGGGGGGGTGGAAGGTGTTGTGCCTGAAACATATCCTGACCCGGATGCCCCCTACTCGGTTGGGGCTCGCAAGGAATTTTGGGTCACGGATACGAATACAAACATCAGCACCAGGCGTCCGGCTGTATTGCGCTATGTGACCGACCACGCTTATTTTTGGGTGGGTGAAGAAGTTGAATTTCGAGCATCAGATTTGGAAGAACTGGCCGAGACGTTTGAGAACCATATTTACCCCACCACGCGCGAATTTTTTGGCAGCGAATGGTCGCCCGGTATTGATGGTGATCCGCACATTTACATCCTGTATGTTTCCAACCTGGGATTCAGCACGGCCGGATATTTTTCTTCCGGGGATTCAGTCCATCCGCTCGCTCACGAGCATTCCAATGCCCATGAAATGTTCGTTTTTAATGCAGATAACTCGCCGCTGGATGACCCGTATACCTATGGGGTGCTGGCGCATGAATTCCAGCACATGATCCATTGGNNNNACGATTCCGCATTACGGGGCTTCTTTCCTGTTTGCGACATACTTTTTAGATCGCATGGGCAAGCAGGTGACCCAGCAGTTCCTGTCACACCCGGCCAACGGCTTGGAAAGCATTGACCAGCTGTTTGCAGAGCTGAAT